>NZ_JBJJLC010000013.1:0-8802 GCF_045449855.1 Marinobacter alkalisoli
CTTGGTAAGTGGATCATGGAGTGTTTGGCCGCCCACCCGGCCATTAAGGGCACCCAAATGGTGTTGCAAACCCGTGATGCGCACGGGTTGTACGAGAGGTTTGGGTTCTCTGGAAATAGTGCTCTCATGAGCACAGGTGTAACTGATTTATAACCATGCCAGTCACGGCGACGTCTACTACATTGCGGCTGCGCCTCCATTCCGTAGCCGCGCGTGCTGAGCGGCGTTATGTTTCCATGCAATCAAATTTAAGGAGTTAGTAGTGATCAGAAAAATTGCCGGACTGGTACTGATGGTTTCTTCAGGGCTTGGATATGCTGATGATGGCCGGAACGTTTCTTCTTTAATGGAGAAATATTTGAGTACGGTAACGTGTGCCACTTACGAGGCTGAGAAAGATCTCCGGATATTTGAACTGGTCAAGCATGGGGCCGAGGTTCAGGCCTTTGGTGTCTTATGGGCCGGAGATAAAAGTTGCGGAGGTGGGGCTGGCGCTGGGAACGTCTATGTTACACCAGTCGTTGCTACACGTTGGGGTGATCTGGTTGTGGCCAATGAAGGCGAGTATAAGGTTTCATCCCGAGAATATAATACTGCGTATTTTCATGAGGATGAAACACTCATTTTGAACGTCCCAAAGTATCAAGAGGGCGACCCCAACTGCTGTCCCAGCGGCTCGGAAACTCATCTTTTGAAGTATGATGAGACAGATCAGAAATTTGTTGGCGCTGAGGCTAAGTAATCTCAGACAACATAACCAGTGCAGGCACGGCGACGCCCACTACATTGCGCCTTCGGCTCCATTACGTGGGCGCGCATGCTGCAAGCGTTATAAGTAAATCGAAGCCACGGTGAGGCCATGGAAATAGGCAAGGTATACAAAGAAGTGCTGGTTAATGAGCTCGGGATTACAAGGATGAGTGATGGCTACAAGATAACTCTTGAACTCCAGTCTTCTGAGGGTGATCAAGCCATCCAGCTACTTGGTGTACGAGAGGTAGACAACCTTGCTGAGCTTCTTGAGGCAGAGAGACTATGGGTTCAGGAAGACGAAGGTAGCCAGGTTGAGTTCGGTCGTTACCAACTCTGTGTTTCCGGCGAGACATACACTGAGATCGTCTGTGACGAAGTTACCACCAACTCATAACCAGTCATTGCAGTTCGTTTCGGCCCTGACGGGCCTCCACCGGACAGCCCTTCCATTGCACTCCAGGGCTGCCGCTGAATTTTGGCGTTAGAGTCCTGAAAAATGGAAGAAATCGGAAGTTTCATAGGTAAGATTTTGCTCGTCGGTATCACCCTACTGGATGATGAAGAGCAGCTTATTGGCCAGGTACAAGTATATGGTCCGATCATCCATGTAGATGGGAGCGGTATTGTCCTAAAACGAAATGGCAGTGATACCGAGTTCTACTTGCCTCCCGATTTCTCGAATATCCTGCCAGCTGATGAGGGCGAGTATCGTCTCAGGTCAACTGGAGAAGTTGTAGTCGACCCCGACTACCTTTCGAGCTGGACGGTTCGAGGAGCCAAGCCTGGGTCACTCGAAGAGTATTCCAACAATGGATTTCCGGGTTTTGAGCCTGAATGACTCTAACCATACATTCCAGTTCGTTCCGGCCCTGATGGGCCTTCACCGGACGGCCTTTTCTCCGCTTCGCTACGTAAAGGCCGCCGCTGAATCGTGGCGTTAGGCTGTATTCGTAGAATCTATGATGACTCAACAATCTTTGACTATAAACACACTTACACGCTGGGCCTACGGCGAAGAATGCCCTGAACTGCTCGAGCTTGAAGAAGATCCCGACGCATTTGACCGAGAGGTGTGCTCTCTCTGTGATGATGACATGCTGCTTGATTTCGCTGCGGACCACTCCTGCGCAATGCGTCAATATTTTGCACAACTCCTGGCAACTAGCTTATGTTGGGTGTACAGAGTAGAGCTCGGCTTACCGTTTCATTTTTCGCGCTTGCGCGGACTGATGGAAAAAGCAGAATTTATGGGAAATGCAGAATCATTGGCAGAAGCCATCCATAGGAAATCGACTGTTATCGATAGAATGAGGGTAACCGAGGACGACTCAATTCAAGCGTTGTACAAACAGATTATGGACTTCAGGCATCGGATTACTGAACATAAATCGAAGCTCTATTACGAGTTAATCAGAGATTTACATAGTGAATCTTTGCAAAAATTTCAGTGTATTAGCCCGAGAGCCTAACAAAGCCAGTCACGGCGACGTTTACTACATTGCGGCTTCGCCTCCATTTCGTAGCCGCGCGTGCTGAGCGGCGTTATACCCAAAGCAGTAAGGAGTAGTAGGTAGTTCATGAGCCATTATCGTGACGTTGTCATTGAGACATTCAAAAACAAAGGTGGTGCATCACGCAGCTCTGTAAGGGCAAGGCCTGTTGAAGGTCAGGGCTTGGATGTGGGTATGAACGTGGAATGCTCCTCGAAAATGCGGAAAGGACATCCAGTGGGTACTAAATTCCTACTCCAAGCCAAAGTCACAGACAGAGATGGTGGAAGTCCTTTTCTTTACGCACACTACAACGCGCCATACCGTGTGGTTTCGGAAAAGGAAGCGTCAGAGTTCATTAATAAATTCAAGGTATAACAAGGCGCATCAGTACGCGGCCGATGGCCGCCGGACGCCACTGTCGTGGCGCCGCTGTGCTCAGCGTTAAGCACAGGGAGGTTGAGTGGTAGTAAGGAGTATTGCCAGGGCGATTTCAAGCTTGGTGTGGCTATTGGCAGGCTTGGTGTCTTTGGTAGTTGGCATGGACCTCTTGCACGGCGAAAGCCTATCAATTTCCATTTCAGGAAATTCGGCCAATGTTGAATTCGCAATTGGTTACGTAACAGTCGGGGCTCTCTTTTTGCTTGAAGCTGCACTGACGTTTTATGGTAAGAAGCTTGCCTTGGTCCTGTCTATTCCGGTTGCAGTGTTGATGGCGGTATTTGTATTCGATGAGCTTGGCGAATTTTGGGATGGCAGCATGGTTTCGCTCAAGTATCTGAGCCTCTACGCAGTCATGCTTTTTGCGTCAACGCTAACCAGTGTCCTCGTGGCTTGGTCTAGCATCGGAGCAGGCCGGACCAATGCTTAACCATGCCAGCCACGGCGACGGCTACTGCATTGCGGCTTCGCCTCCATTCCGTAGCCGCGCGTGCTGAGCGGCGTTAACTACTCTAGATAGCGAAATGAGATGGAATTTGTAGCCGTTTTCCTGTTGTCGATAGTCTATTTTGTTGTCTTGCTGCTTGTTCCTGTCCTCATGGCCGCAGAACTGGCGTGCATAATGATTCTGTCGTACGGTCTGTTTTTGCGGTTTTTCGAACCTAGGCAATATCGCTTGTTTCGCTTTTTCGAAAACGGCGGGGCCCTGCGGCTTTTGGTGGCGCCAGTACTTTTGACGCTGGCTTCTGGTCTTTATCTTGCCAGCCAAACATGCTGCAAAACCACATTCGCCACTTTCCTTTTCAACGTTCAACTGGTGGTTTGGGGTGTGGGTATAGCTGTCCTGGTTTCTGCAATAGCATTGCGACAGCTCTTTCGGTGGCTGAGGTTTTAGCAGTTAACAAGATATTGCAGTATGTTCCGGGCCTTTGGCCCTCCACCGGACGCCCCTGTCGGGGCGCCGCTGAATATTGGCGTTATAACCCAAGGAGATCCTGTGCTGGTCTGGGATGAGACAGATGTACTAACCGTGCTTGAGGTGATTCCGGAAGTGGAGCACGACAGCATTTGGCATAGGTACGTAGTTCGAGAGCATGGAATTGAGCTTACTGTCACGATTTACCAGTACGACGCTGATGTTTGGTTTGAAATGCGATCATTGGGCATTGAAAAGCCGATTTTCTCCATGCGGATGATCGATTGCCCTGGGATAGCTCGGAAGCTCGACGCTACTGGCGAGTATTTGGAGTTCGCTGCGTCAAGGTGTTTCGGGTCGCGCTATGACGGGGACCAAACAATACCTTATGGTGTTCGTATTTACATTAAACCTACGATCAACGTGGCACTGTTCGGATAGGTTATAACAATTGCATTAAATTCGTTCCGGCCCGAAGGGCCTCCACCGGACGGCCTTTTCTCCGCTTCGCTGCGCAAAAGCCGCCGTTTATGCAGGCGTTAGCGCACAAGGAAGGCGAAGATGTCGCTAATAAAAAAGTTTTATGGAGCGGAGGAGCCATCCCTGACCCGGCTTGCTGTGATCAGTTCGGTCTATGTCGCTTTGGGTCTTTTCTTCTATGGAGCGTGGGCTGATTTCGTTCCGTTACCAAGTTGGTCGCGGGGCGGATTAATCGCTTCCGGAATCATAAGCGTGTCCGCTTCGGTTGCCATAGTGTTTGCTTACTCAACGGGCAAGGCGAATTTTCGGCCTGGAACCTCGCGATTTATGAAGGCGTTCTCGTATCTGATGATACCCTGGGTGATATTTGGCTTAAGCTGGGGGGGGCTTGTTCACGGTATCGGTGCGGTTTACACCGAAACGATGGGCACTCCGATGGCGTTTAAGATTTCCGCATCGAAAAAGATCAAAAATAGCTTTCGCTCTTGCGACTATAGGCTTTATGCAACAGAGCTGGACACAGCTTTTCCCGAGTATCTATGTATAACGGAAAGCGAATATGCCTCTCTGCCGATGAAGGTTGAAATGACTTTGTGGGGCCAAAGATCTGGACTCGGTTTCTCGGCCAGTTGGCATGTGGGTAGCGCTAACAAGTCACGGAAGGCGGACGCGTGAGACGCGCCGCTTCGTTTTCGCGTTATACAGAAGAGACATAGATGCAGAAATTTAGGTTCTCAATAGGAATGATTTTCTTCGCTGTGACAATGGTTCTGGCGGGACTTCTTTTGGGTATATTTCAAGATCCCAAATGGTTTGGGAATTTTGGCGCACTTGTTGTCATGTTCGGCGTCGCGAGTGAGTACTCCTTGCTCCAAAATGAGCTCCATGCACTTTATGCCGCCCTGAAAGGCGAAGGTGCTTCAGTGTTCGGGAGCAGCGGCATCCCTGATCTCAGGCCGGGTCGCCTCCATTCTGTTCTTGCCTTAACTTCCCATATCGTAATCGTTCTAGGAACCGTGCTATGGGGGTTTGGTGAGTGGTGGTTGGGCTGGTTACTTGAAACTGTATAACCAACCGCTCCAGTACGCGGCCGATGGCCGCCGGACGCCCTTTTCATTGCGGCTTCGCCTTCATTTCAAGGGCGCCGCTGAGCTTTGCGTTAATGGGATTTGCATGTTGGTCATGTTGTGAAAATAGAAAAGCCGAAAATTCCGCAAATGGGAGACGAAAACAACCCAGAGGCGGTGGCCTTTTGCGAACGGTGTATTCGCGCAATGCGCCAAAATATCGGTGCGGGGCTGCTTTGGTTTCTCTCTATTGGGGCCCTTGCGGTGGTGTTTAATACCGTTGATTTTTTTCGACCGGCCGGGGAAACAGCTGGCTCATGGCTAGAGCGTTCAGGCGCTCTTATCGGCGTTGCTGGCATCTTGATAGAGTTTCGCGCCAAAAGAATGAATAACGTGCTATCCAATTCATCAGTGAAGCTTGCTCCTACGCTTTTTCGAAGGATTAGCTTCTACAGCAAGCACATGTCTGTGCTTCATATTTTGGGTTTATTCTGTGCGTGTTTCGGCGCTCTCATATGGAGCTATGGTGAGCCAATTTTCAATGCACTGGCCATGCTGGGCAACTAGGACCCATTAACAAGGCAATCAAATTCGTTACGGCCTACGGCCTCCACCGGACGCCCTTGTCAGGGCGCCGTTTATTGCTGGCGTTAGGTGCTAAAGGGAATTATGAAACATCTATTCATTCTTTTTTGCGGGGTCGTGCTGGTTGGGTGCGCGTCCAATCAAAACCGCGCCCCTGGGGGAAACGAAAGGTACTACGGAGCTTCGGAGTACTGTTTAAACCTAAAGAAAAGGGCAACAGATGATCTGAGTAATCCGGATAACTATCGACAGTATCAGGACGAATGTGAATTTTATGGAGGTAGCGAGCCTCCGAAAGAAGATCAAAATAGAGAGTGCATCCTCAACATGATTTTAGGTGGCTCTTGCAGTGAGGCATACGAGAAGTGGGAGTGATTAATCGTAGGCCTCACCTAACCATGCAAGTCACGGCGACGTCTACTCCATTGCGGCTTCGCCTCCATTTCGTAGCCGCGCGTGCTTAGCGGCGTTATAAGCACTGGAAATAGATGCGCCCGCGATACAGGTGAGTGGTTTCATGGGAGAAGTTTTGTTTGACGCTTTGTTTAGGGCAGGGATTCGACTCCTGGCGAGACTGCTCGGCTGTGAGCTGGAGTGTGACCCATTTTTAGGTGGTCTTCTCATAGCGCTCGTCGTATTTTTGGTGGTTTGCGTTGTTGTTCTGATTGCTTGCTACGCCCGTGCCCCGGCCAGAAGAAAACGCCGCAGAGCCAGATGATGTTATAACAAGTAATTCCAGTTCGTTACGGCCCCTTTGGGGCCTCCACCGGACGGCCTTTTCTCCGCTTCGCTGCGCAAAGGCCGCCGCTGAATATCGACGTTATGTGGCAAAAGGACTATAGCCATGGAGGTCAGAACCAGCCCCTTTGAGCGAGTCACAGTTGCAGCAAGAAATTGACTATCTTGCTGCTTTTCTCACAAGAGAGGGTATTCGGGAACTTCATGTGGCCTTTGGCTGGGACTGTAACCTTTCGATTGATGACATGTGGCAGTACCAACCGCTAAACACGGAGAAATTGTCGTCATTCCTGTCGGAGGCTGAGGAAAGAGGGATTTTCACACTGGGCAGAGGCGACCTCTTCTTTCGCTGCAAAAACTTTGAGTTCGTTCTTTGCCATGAGGCGGACATCCATTTAGAGTCTTTTCAGTCGCGGCAAATTGAGTTCGAGGAACGTTGGTTTAACTTAGGCTATGAACCGTATAGCGTGCTGGCCAGAGAGAGCACATAACCAAGCATTCCAGTTCGTTCCGGGCCTGGCGGCCCTCCACCGGACGCCCTTTTCTCCGCTTCGCTACAAAAAGGTCGCCGCTGAATCGTGGCGTTATACCTGACTATGAACGATATTACGGAAGCTATCCTGCGTTATAGGGAGTGTGCTCTGCACACTTGGAATACCACGTTTCAATTCCTCGAAGATGGGGATGACGATTTTGAGCTTGTTGATCGGGCTCTTCTGGAAGCGTTGGTTCTGAATCGAGCTCAGCCTTATATCCCCGCAGAAGGGACTGGTGGGGAGTACATTGAGGCAATTGATGTGGCCCCCGAATTTGGTCCCAAGGGTGCGCACTGTATGTACGCATTCCGGTCGGGTAACACTTGGTCATGGAAGGAAGTCTGGCTCCAGGATGAACCGATGAGTCTCAAATTCATGTACTTCTTCGATTGGAAAGAATGGGAGTATCGTGAGCTACAGTACGCCCGGGCTCGAATTGTCCAGTGCGAACAAGATCGAGATATTGTGGGTGCCGACTTACTTATCGAAGCTCAGGCGTGCCGGTACATCCGGGTATAACCATGCCAGTCACGGCGACGTCTACTACATTGCGGCTTCGCCTCCATTCCGTAGCCGCGCGTGCTGAGCGGCGTTAGAAGTTTTGGAGTCAACCTGTGAGTTGGCCTTGTGAACATGGGGAAGAAATGAAAGAAGGGATTTCTAGGTTTGATGACTTTTGGGCGCTCCACGTGAATGGGTATATTTTCCTGCTCTCGGGCACAGATTTTTCTGAAGCTACCCGGAGCGTCAAAGAAAAATACGGGGAGACAGTTTGGGCGCAATTTCTTCTTGCAGTTTCGAACTTTTCGAGACTGTCGGATGCAAGGAGCCATACCAGTATCGAGCGTGATGCTGTCAAAGCAATTCAGAACTTCTTCCAACAGAATCCAAAATCGATCCCGCAATACAGGTTCGTAGGCAAAGAGGCTATGACCGTCGCATCCACATTTATCGAGGCTTGCACCACATGCCCTGCCTCCAAAGGCTTGTTTACATGCGAGGAACTCCAGATCGATGGGAAGAATCAATGGATTCTCCGCGAGTATTATTCGCAAAGTCTTGTTGAGCGTCTCGGCAACAAAAAGAGGTTAGCGAAGACGGTGCCCATCACTCCATCGAAGATTGAAGAACTGAGTGGTAACTCGACTGATTTCAGAATACGAGTGGCTGGGGATTGGCTCAGGATATGTCACGAAGGAGTTCGGGCTCCATGAGAAATCGAAATACTTGCGAGAACCTAAATACTTCTAACCAGTACAATCACGGCGACGGTTACTGCATTGCGGCTGCGCCTCCATTCCGCAACCGCGCGTGTTGTCGGCGTTATGTTTCCTGGAGTGATCAGTGGCTTCAGCAGAGCACATGAAATATCGGAAAATGGAGTTTCAGCCCAACGTGCCCGATACACTCTTTTCCGAGGACGAGATCGAGCTGTTGGTCACATACGGCTCGTGGCTTGCAGCTCTCATGCGCGGGGCAATTAGTCCTGAAACACCAGCCCAAGAGCGCTTCGTCGAGGTTTGTAATGGAAACAAAAATCCGGAAAGTCAGTTCGAAAAAGTCTGGGCCAAGTACATTAAACGCAAAATCTGGGAGTCAGAAAATCCAGACTATGTGGGCAAGCAAGAGGCTGACTTGCTGGTGAATCTGGGCATAACTGGTCGTGGCTGGGGCGTTTACGGCCATTTCAAGTAAAACATAACAAGGCGCATCAATTCGCGGCCGGTGGCCGCCGGACGCCCTTTTCATTGCGGCTACGCCTCCATTACAAGGGCGCCGTTGTGCGCTGGCGTTAA
>NZ_JBJJLC010000014.1:0-57044 GCF_045449855.1 Marinobacter alkalisoli
GCGTGTCCTGAACAGGGCCACCCACCGGGCTCCAACACCCATGCTTACAGTCCTGAGAAGGCCTAACACCAAACCATCAGGCTAGCGGATCACAAGCTCCGAACTCAGATCTTGTCGTAGAGCTTGCTCCCGGATTCCACAAACTCCCGGGACTTTTCCTGCATGCCGGCGTCGACCGCAGACACCTCGTCAAGACCGTGCTCCTTCGCGTACTCCCGAACTTCCTGGGAAATCTGCATGGAACAGAACTTCGGCCCGCACATGGAACAGAAGTGGGCGACCTTGGCGGACTCCTTGGGCAGGGTTTCGTCGTGGTAGGCGCGGGCGGTGTCCGGGTCGAGGCCGAGGTTGAACTGATCTTCCCAGCGGAACTCGAAACGGGCCTTGGACAGGGCGTTGTCACGGATCTGGGCGCCCGGATGGCCCTTGGCCAGGTCGGCGGCGTGGGCGGCGATCTTGTAGGTGATGATGCCGGTTTTAACGTCGTCCTTGTTGGGCAGGCCCAGGTGCTCTTTCGGGGTGACGTAGCAGAGCATCGCACAGCCGTACCAGCCAATCATCGCGGCGCCGATGCCGGAGGTGATGTGATCGTAACCTGGCGCGATGTCGGTGATCAGCGGGCCGAGGGTGTAGAACGGGGCTTCGTCACAGCATTCCAGCTGCTTGTCCATGTTCTCTTTTACCAGTTGCATGGGCACGTGGCCGGGGCCTTCGATCATGCACTGGACATCATGCTTCCAGGCGATTTTGGTCAGTTCGCCCAGAGTTTCCAGTTCACCGAACTGGGCCGCGTCGTTGGCATCGGCAACAGAGCCGGGGCGCAGGCCATCGCCGAGACTGAAGGATACGTCGTAGGCTTGCATGATTTCGCAGATGTCTTCGAAATGCTCGTACAGGAAGCTTTCCTTGTGATGAGCCAGACACCATTTCGCCATGATGGAGCCACCGCGGGACACAATGCCGGTGGTGCGCTTGGCGGTCATGGGCACGTGGTGCAAACGTACGCCGGCATGGATGGTGAAGTAATCCACGCCCTGCTCCGCCTGTTCGATCAGCGTATCCCGGAAGACCTCCCAGGTCAGGTCTTCGGCGACGCCACCGACTTTCTCCAACGCCTGGTAGATGGGCACGGTGCCGATGGGTACCGGGGAGTTGCGAATGATCCACTCACGGGTTTCGTGGATGTTCTTGCCAGTGGACAAGTCCATGATGGTATCCGCGCCCCAGCGGATGCCCCAGGTAAGCTTTTCCACTTCTTCCTCGATGGAAGAACTGACCGCGGAGTTACCGATGTTGCCGTTGATTTTTACCAGGAAGTTGCGGCCGATGATCATCGGCTCGGTTTCCGGGTGGTTGATGTTGGCGGGGATGATGGCGCGCCCACGGGCGACTTCATCACGCACGAATTCCGGCGTGATCTCCTCCGGCAACGATGCCCCGAAAGACTGGCCGGGATGCTGATCCTTCAACAACCCGTTTTCCCTCGCTTCCTGCAGTTTCATATTTTCCCGGATGGCGATGTACTCCATTTCCGGGGTGACGATGCCCTGGCGGGCGTAGTACATCTGGCTGACATTCTTACCGGGCTTGGCTTTCAGAGGCTTGCGCTCGTCCATGAAACGAAGCGGATCAAGCTGGGGATCTTTCATGCGCCGGCGGGTAAACTCGGACGTGTAGCCATCCAGTTGCTCGACATCGCCCCGTTCTTCAATCCAGGCGGCACGGATCGGTTGCAGGCCTTTGCGCAGATCAATGGTGGCTTCGGGGTCGGTATACGGGCCGGAGGTGTCGTACACCATGACCGGCGGGTTCTTTTCTCCCCCCATTTCGGTCGGCGTGTCCTGCACAGTAATTTCCCGCATAGGCACCCGGAGGTCCGCTCGGCTACCCTGCACGTAAATCTTTCGTGAGCTTGGTAATGGTTTGATTGCGGCCGAATCGACTTTGGCTGAATCACTCAGGTAGGAAGGTAAGTCTGTCATCATGCGCTCCCGGAACAGTTAGGGGAATATCGGGTCGCGTATGACGGAGCCGCAGGCACTGTGTTTTCCCTGTCAGGGCCCCGCTAAAGGATTTAATCCAAGGGGGTTCCACGTGGCTTACAGCAATATTGTCTTAATCCCTACGCCGGTATTATCCGGATCAGGTCGCGGGTTCTGCGTTGCAATCTCAGCCAGCCTGATTTCATTCAGGCCAGCACCCCGTCAAGACGCGAATTCGTGTTACATGACACTCTAAATGAGTGCCGTTTGCAAGTGTAGAGATGCGGGCAATTATTGTCCATAATGACCAGCCAAACTCGTTCACCGTTGCCCGAAAGTATCCATCAGATTGCAACATAAGCGCTCCGGAGTGGAGCAGACGTGCTTACGTACCAGGAGACACAATGAAGAAACGATTGCTTTCAGGAATGATTGGCTTGCTTGCGGCACACCCCGCTTTCGCCATGGATCTGATCGAAACCTACGAGAAAGCGCTTTCCTACGACTCCGGAATCGCTGCCGCCCGAGCCAGCTTTGAGGCCCAGGAAGCTGGTACAGATGTGAGCCGTGCGAACCTGCTGCCCCAGGTCAATGCCTTCGGTGAAGCCAATTACACCGACTCCGAAAGCTCCAATCAGGACGTGGACTACACCACACTGGCCTATGGTGTCCGGCTGACCCAACCCCTGTTCCGGGCCGATGCGTGGTATGGGTACGACGCCAGCAAATTTCAGAGCGAGGCGGCCCGGGCAGAGTACAACCTGGCACAACAGCAGCTGATTCTTGACGTCGCCACTGCCTATTTCAACGTGCTGAGGGCTGCGGACACCCTGACCACCGCCCGGGCGACCGAAGCGGCGATTCAGCGTCAGTATGAACAGGCCCAGGAGCGCTTCGATGTCGGCCTGATCGCGATTACAGAAGTGTACGAGGCCCGCGCCAGCTACGACGACAGCAAAAGCCAGCGTATCGCCGCTGAAAGTGACCTGGACATCGCCCGCGAACAACTGGCGCGCCTGACCGGTGAGTACACGGAAGAGCTGGACAACCTGCGGGAGAATTTCCCACTGGGCCGTCCCGAGCCGATGGACCCCACCAAATGGGAAATGACGGCGCTGGAACAAAACTGGTCCATACAGTCAGCGATGTACGAACTCAACACCAGCGAAGCGAACCTGAAGGTATCCAAGGCCGGCCACTATCCGACGCTGGACCTGAACGCCTCATACGGCAAGAATAAGATCAATGGTCTGGACAATGGCTCAGCGCCGGTACAACAGCGGACAGACGGCACCACAACCGAAGCGGTGATCGGTGTGACCCTGAACGTGCCTCTGTACATGGGTGGCGGCACCCAGGCCGGGGTTCGCCAACAACGTTCATTGGTCACCGTGGCCGAACAGGGCCTGGAGACCACGCGCCGGGATGTTCGGGTCAACACCCGCAGCCTGTTCCGCACGGTGAATACCAATATTGAAACGGCGTCTGCACTGGAACAGACCATCATTTCCCGCCGTAGTGCGCTGGATGCCACCCGCGCCGGTTATGAGGTCGGTACCCGCAATATAGTGGAAGTACTGGATGCAGAGCGTGCTTACTACGTAGCGCTGCGGGATTACGCCAATTCCCGTTATGACTACGTCATCAACACCCTCAGCCTGAAACAGGCCGCTGGCACCCTGAGCCCTCAGGACCTGATCGACCTCAACAACTGGCTGAGCGCCAGGGCTCCGGGCATCGAAGCCCTGGCCAACGAAGAGGAAACCATCGAGGACCCGACGGAGTAAGTCGACGCCTTGCTTTCCCTCCGGTGCCCTTGCGCCGGAGGGGCATCACACCCTCTCGACGATACCATCCACGACCTTTTCCAGTGCGCCGCGATTGGCATTCACCACGGCCAGGGCGTTGTCCCCTGTCCGCTTGGCAGAGTCCGGATCGGCCAACAGAGCTGTTATGCAGTCCGCCAGCGCGTCAGTGGATGGTGTTAGATAAAGACCATGCCCGGCATTCAAGCGGTTGTAGATGGTTTCAAAGTTGAAGATGTGAGGGCCAGACAGCACAGGCATACCCCAGGCAGCCGGCTCCAGGGGGTTATGGCCACCCCGCTCGATCAGCGAGCCGCCGACAAACGCGATATCAGAAGCGCCATACAGCATCAGCAACTCCCCCATGGTGTCGCCGAGATAGACCTGGACCTCCGCCGAGACGGAGCCTGCCGCTGCTGAGCGGCGTGACAGCTGCAGGCCAACCGATTCCGTCAGCTCCGCGACGTCATCAAAACGCTCAGGATGCCTGGGCACAATCACCAACAAGGCATTGGGGAAGTTTCGGAGCACGGCCCTGTGGGCCTCCAGAATCTGATGATCTTCCCCTTCATGGGTGCTGGCAGCAATCCAGACCGGGCGATGCTCGCCAAGCTGGCTTCTGACGGCCGAAGCTTCCGCCCTGAGTGATGCGGAGATATCCACGTCAAACTTGATGCTTCCTGTCACCGAGACGGATTCTCGCGTGGCGCCAATCCGCAGGAAGCGCCCGGCATCTTCCTCCGCCTGGGCGGCAATCCAGCAAATACTCTGCAATAACGGTCGGACCAGCGACGGCACCCGTTCGTAGCCCCTCGCGGACCGCTCTGACAAGCGGGCATTGATCAGGAAAATCGGCACATCGTGGCGGAAGGTATTGGCAATCATATTGGGCCAGAGTTCGGTTTCCATAATCACCAGTGCCATCGGGCGAACCCGCTCGGCAAACCGACGGACCGCGCCGGGTGTGTCATAGGGGGAATAAGCGTAGCGCACCTGGTCGCCGAACATGGCTTTTGCCCTGGCGGACCCGGTCGGCGTCATCGCTGTCATCAGGATCGGCGTGTCAGGGTTACGGCGTAGCAACGCCTTCACCAGCGGCGCCGCGGCGATGGTTTCACCCACAGACACCGCATGCACCCAGATCACCGGTTCCGACGATTGCTCAACGTACCCCAGGCGCTCCTGCCAGCGCTTCCAGGCCTCGGGGTTGCGGCGCCCTTGCCACCACAAGCGCAACAATACAAATGGCAGCGCAAGGCGAAAAAACAGAGAGTAAAAAAAGTGCAGCATGGAGTCTCCGGGACGGCGATTCGGAGAGCATTCTACCGAATCACAGGACCGTTCGCCTGCATTCCTACTTTAGTCGACAGGAAACACCCTGCTAAACTCCGGTTTCATAACCGAAACACAGACGAGATGACACGAGCGTGAGCAAGCGCCCCGAAAAAAAACGCGATACCCGATATACAAGTTATCGCCACCCCCGCTGGTGGCCAACCTGGATTGGCATTGCCCTGATGTGGCTGATGTCGAGGCTGCCCTTGGGGTTGCAATGGCGGATCGGCAAAGTGATCGGCGAGCTTGCGTATCGCCTGATTCCCCGCCGCCGTCATATTACCGAGGTGAATATTCGACTGTGTTTTCCGGAGCTGTCTGCCCTGGAGCAACAACAGCTGGTTCGCAAGGCCTTTCACTCCAACGGTATCGGTATGATGGAAATCGGATTGGCATGGTTCCGCGACCCGAAAACCTACCTGCCGGTGACCACCGTGCATGGACTGGAGCATGTGGATGCCGCGCTGGCCAAAGGCAATGGCATCCTATTGCTGGGAGGTCATTACAGTACTCTGGACCTGGGCGGCAGTCTGGTCACCGAATTCATCGAGGCCGACGTCATGCAGCGGGACCACAACAACCCGTTAATGAACGCCGTCATGACCCGCGCCCGTGAGCGGCGCTACGGTGTTGCTCTGGACAGCAGGAACTTGCGCGGCCTGCTGAAGCAGCTCAAACAGAATCGCATTGTCTGGTATGCCACCGATCAGGACTACGGGCGCAAGGGCATCGTGTTTGCGCCCTTCTTCGGCGTGCCGGCCGGATCTATCACCGCAACCTCCCGGATTGCGGAACGCAGCGGGTGTGCGGTGGTGCCGTTCAGCCATTTCCGACGGGATGATCAACCCGGATATGACATCTACTTTCACCCACCACTGGATAACTTCCCCTCCGGTGATGACATGGCCGATGCCACACTGGTCAACCACACTATTGAACAGGAAGTCAGGCGCCATCCGGATCAGTATCTCTGGATGCACAGGCGCTTCAAAACCCGGCCCTCGAAAGACGACCCGGATCTCTATCGCAAGGACCCCCATTGAATGCAAACTGACGCCCCAGTGGTCTGGCTGCTGACCGACAACAAGCCGGGACACCGGAACCAGCTCAAGGGAATCGGCAACCGCCTGCGGGTTCAAGCCGGGGCCGCACTCCACTGGGTTGACGCCGGGGAGCATCGGGTACCCTTGTGGCGTGCCCTTTTGGGCATCGCGCCTGCGTCCATGCCTTCACTGCCCTCCCCCACGCTTATCATTGCGGCCGGCGCCTCCACACATCGGCTGTTGCTGGCGCTTCGTCGTACTGCCCGGACAAAAACCGTGGTGCTGATGAAACCTGCGTTTCCCATGAGATGGGCAGACGCCGTGATCCTTCCGGAGCATGACGGAGTCAGCCCCGGCAAACGGACTCTCACCACACAAGGTGTTATCAACAGCATTACGCCCCTGGCACGTATCACGGAAAAACCCGAGGCTCTGGTCCTGATAGGCGGCCCGTCCCCCCACTTTGAATGGGATGACAACGTGGTGTTCGACCAGATCGGTCAATTGATCGCGGATTACCCGAGCTGGCGCTGGACCATCAGCAGCTCCCGCCGCACGCCAAAAGCCCTGGCGGAACGCCTTGAAGAACTGGACAGCATCCGGGTGAGCGTAGTGGACCCCAAGCGTACTCACGAAGACTGGCTTGCCCATCAGCTATCCGCCTCTGGCGCCGCCTGGGTCACTCCCGACAGCATGTCCATGGTGTGTGAAGCGGCCACATCCGGCGTTCCGACCGGCCTGTTTCAGCTGCCCCCGAAGGCAGGCAGCCGGGTAGCACGGGGCATTGAACTGTTGGTAGAACGGGGCCAGGTTGCCCGCTGGAGCGATCATAGCAACGTTATGGACCGTTCCTCCGGGGAAAAGCTCCGGTTGTGGGAAGCAGACCGGGCTGCCCAGTGGCTGATCCGCCTGTTCCTCAGTCGAGGTTCGCGGTGAGAGTTCTCCAGATTCTGCCCGCCCTGCACAGTGGCGGTGTTGAGCGTGGCACCGTGGAATTCGCCGCCGAACTGGTCAAGCGGGGCCACGAGTCATTCGTGGTGTCCAACGGGGGGCCCCTGGTTGGGCAACTGGAAGCCCACGGCTCGGTCCATGTCACCATGCCGGTTCATCGCAAATCCCCAGCCTCGTTCGGGCAAATCCTGCCCATGCGACGCTTGCTGGAGGACATCCGGCCGGACGTAGTCCACGTTCGCTCCCGCATGCCCGCCTGGATCACCTGGCTGGCCTGGCGCGGACTGCCCGCACACGAACGCCCGGTCCTGGTCTCAACGTTCCATGGCATGTATTCCGTCAACCCCTACAGCGCCATTATGGCCAAGGCGGACCATATCATTGCTGTTTCTGATTGCGTGCGGGATTACATCATTCGTAATTTCCAGGTTCCCGAGGACAAGCTGACCGTTATTCAGCGCGGGGTCGACGTGGATGGATTCCGGAGCCAGACCCTGAATTCCGCCTGGCACGCCCGGCTGATGGAACAGCACCCGCACCTGCGAGATAAACGCATCATCATGATGCCCGGGCGAATCTCCCGCTGGAAAGGCCAACTGATGTTTCTGGAAGCCATGGCAGAGATTGTCCAAAAGAATCCCGATTGCCACGGCATCATCGTCGGCGGAGTGGAACCCGGCAAGGACCGCTTCATGGAAGAGCTGGAACGGCGACGGGAGGAATTGGGACTGGCACAACACATTACGTTCCTGGGGCAGCGCAATGACATGGCCGAGCTGTACCTGTTATCGGACCTGGTCTGCCACATGTCCACCAAGCCGGAACCCTTCGGTCGCACCGTCACTGAGGCCCTGGCCTCCGGTACACCGGTAGTAGCCTTTGATCGCGGCGGAGCAGCGGAAACCTTGCGGGCCTGTTTTCCGGAGGGACTGGTGGAACCTGATGATACCCATGCCTTTGCACAGACCGCCCTACGGCTCCTGCCCACCCAGGTCCACGATATCCGGGTGCCATGGCGATTTCGACTGGAAGCCCAGACGGAAGCAACCCTCTCCGTCTATGAACGCCTGCTGAAGAACAAAGGCGAACTCTGTGACTGCTGAGCCCCCGCTGACCATCGCCATGTTGCTTGCCACCCCCGGCACAAGTTGGGGAGGCATGGAAAAGCACACGGCCGAGTTGGCGGACGCCCTTGCCCGGAGAGGTCATACCCTTCACCTGATTGCGCACCCGGCTTACCAGAACCAATTCAGCAACAACGTGCACGTGCACCCGATGCCAATGCACCTGGGCAGGCGCAATCCCATCCTGTATCTGAAACTTCGGCGTTTGCTTCGCCATTTAGTGCCCGATCTTTGCCATGGGCAGGGCAACAAAGCCATCGCTTTGCTGAGCCAATTGAAACTGCCTGCCAAGCGAATTGGCACAGTCCACGGCATTAAAAAGAGCCATCGAGGACTTGAGAAGATGGACGCCGTTATCGGCGTTAGCCAGGCAGTTATGGCAACACTGAAGCACCCAAACAAGACACTCATCTATCACGGGAGTTCTGCAGGCCAGGACTCGTCAGCTTCGCCCTCACCCTTTAACAAAAGATCCTTCATACAAGCCGTCGCGATTGGCCGCCTTGAACCCGTCAAAGGCTTTGATTTACTGGTCCGGGCCTGGGAACGGCTTAACAACGACGCGCAGCTCACTATCATCGGGGAGGGTAGCCAGCGAACCTCGCTGGAAGCGCAGATTGCCGCCACGGGCCTGTCGTCGCGAGTATCACTGGCCGGCTTTCAGAGCACTCCGGAGACCTGGCTTCAGCATGCCGATGTCTGCATCATCAGCTCGCACCGGGAAGGGTTGTCTTACGTTCTCATTGAAGCACTGCAATCCGGGTGCGCGGTCCTCGCCACACCCGTGGCCGGAGCAAAGGAGCTGTTGCCGGCCATAGCCGTAGCAGAGAACCATTCTGCCGAAGCCCTCTCTCAACTACTGGCCACGCACCTGACAGCACTGGAACAACTCCGTGACGCCGAGCGCCCCGCGATGGAGTATGCGAGGACAGAATTGACGATCGACAGCATGGCTACCCGAACCGAAGACACTTATCGACAGCTTCTCAGGAACCATCACCATGATTGATCTGTCGAGGGCGACACCGTTTGCTTCTGGCGCCAACCGGCATTGTTTTCGACATCCCGACAACCCCCGGCTGTGCCTGAAAGTGTTGCGCCCTGAAAACATCGAGGCCCGCTTTCAGCGCCAGCCCCTGGCCAAAAAGCTGCTGGGCAAAAAACGGATTGATGATAATGCCCAGGAGCTGAAGGCCCACCATCAAAGTGCCATTCGTCAGTTGCTTGCGCAGGGCCAGGCCGAGACAGTCTGGCAGCACCTGCCCCGTTTCCATGGCGCGGTACAAACCTCCCTGGGAAGCGCTAACGTCAGCGAGCTTTTGCTGGATGATCACGACCAGCCCGCTGAAACCCTGGAACATTACCTTCAACGCCAGGGATTTGATCAACCCATACAGGAAGCTGTCGGGCGCTTTTGTGACTGGCTTCTGGACACAGGCATCCTCACCCGCAACCTGCTGCCCCATAATCTCGTTGTAGTAGAGTCGGAGCGGCGGGCGGAACTGTACCTGGTCGACGGGCTCGGCGCCCCTGCTATCCCGGATAAACTCTCGGCCATACCCGCCTGGCGGCGGCGGTATATCTCCCGGCGCATCCAGCGTTTCTACCTGCGGATAGAATGGGAGCTAAGCAACCGACAGCAAAGCTGGGAACATTCCCAGAAACTGTAGTTTCCCCGTACCGCCTTGCCGCACGGGTCCGATGGTGATAGCTTCCGCTCAGTCCGACTATTAGAGATGATGTCCCTATCCATGGCCGTTTCCAAAGCAACATTCCTGATTCTCGCCCTCAAACTGGCCGGCAAGCTATCCTTGCGAGGCGCGCAATTGATTGGCCGTACGCTCGGCACACTGGGCTGGGTGTTCAACAGCAGGTCACGCAAAGTGACGGACACCAACCTGCGCATCTGCTTTCCGGACATGGCCGAAAACCAGCGCCGGGATCTGGCCCGTTCAAGCCTGCGCCATACCGGTCAGACCCTGATGGAAATTCCACTGATGTGGGAATGGCCGGTGGAGGATTGCCTGGGGTTGATTCAGGAGATTGAGGGTGAGCACCTGGTCAGGGACGCAATGGCCAAAGGTAAGGGGCTAGTGCTGCTGGCGCCCCATTTGGGCAACTGGGAACTGACCGGTCTGTACTTTTCCTCCCGCCATAAAATGGCGGCGCTATACAGCCCGCCCCATATCCGCGAATTCGAGGATTACATGATTCGGGTGCGCGGACGTATCGGCTCTGAACTGGTACGTGGTGACCGGCGTGGTCTCGCACGCATGATCACCCTTTTACGGGAAGGCGGCGTTGCCGGCATTCTTCCTGACCAGAGCCCGCGGGCAAAAGGGGTCGCCCATGCACCGTTCTTCGGGCTGAATGTACGCACCATGACCCTGGTATCGAAACTGCTTCAGAAGTCCGGCGCCACGCCGCTGATAACCTTCTCCGAGCGCCTGAAAGACGGCAAGGGCTTCCGCCTGATCATTCGCGAATGCGAACCGGATATGGATGCCACCGATCCTGTCGTTGCGACAACCGCGCTGAACCTGTCGATCGAAAACTGCGTGCGCGAAATTCCGGAGCAATATCAATGGGAGTACAAGCGCTTTCGCCACCTGACGCCGGGAACCCCTAATCCCTATAACCCCAAGAAGCTGTGTCGCTGACCCTTCCCGATCGTAAGAATCCCTGACAGGAAACAAGCCGCGAGCGCGTGTATACTAGGCCCCTGATTTTAATGCGACACCGTCACGGGCCCGATTAAGTTATGACACCACAATCCATTGGCGTGGTTATCACCACCTACAATTCCCCCTTGTGGCTTGGCAAGGTACTGACCGGGTATGAAAACCAGACCTGGAAAGACTTTCGTGTCATCGTGGCCGATGACGGCTCCACGGACGACACCCGACAACTGATCGAAAGCTTCAGGGAGCGTGGCATTCTTACGATTGATCACGTCTGGCATGAGGACGACGGCTTCCGTAAATGCCAGATCCTCAACAAGGCAATCCATGAGACCAGTTGCGATTACCTGATCTTTACCGACGGTGACTGTATTCCCGAGCCGCGTTTTATTGACAGCCATCGCACTCTGGCAGAGCCCGGATACTTTTTGTCCGGTGGGTACATCAAGCTCACCATGCCCGTGTCTGAAACAATTTCCGACGATGACATCCGCACCGGGGTGATCTTTGACCCCAAGTGGCTCGTCGCAAATGGCCAGCCCAAAACCCACAAACTCTGGAAGCTATCGCCTTCTCCGTTAGTGAAAAAGCTGATGAACTCCGTTACCCCCGCTGCCGCCAGCTGGAATGGCATGAACAGCTCCACCTGGACGAAAGACCTGATCGCGGTGAACGGATTCAACGAGGATATGCAGTACGGCGGACTGGACCGGGAGTTGGGCGAACGCCTGTGGAACTACGGCCACAAATCGAAACAGATCCGCTACAGCACCGTGTGCCTGCATCTGGATCATGCCCGCGGCTACTCCAAACCGGAGATCTGGGCAAAGAACCGCGCCATTCGTAAAGCGGTGAAAGATAACCGCACGTTCTGGGCGGTCAACGGAATCGAGAAGAAACCCACCGCATGAGAACCCTGGTCGTCATTCACAGCCTCAAGATGGGTGGTATGGAGCGCGTTGCCGTCAATCTGGCTGACGCCTTCGCCGAAGAGGGTCACGAGAGCCACCTGTTATCCTGCCGGAACCGTCCCAACGACCTGCAGCCTGCCCATGAAGGGGTGAAGCTTCATCACTTTGATCAACAGCAGGCCCTGCTCAAGTCGGTGGTTGGCATACCGGTTTTCCTGCTGTCCCGCCTTCTCCTTGGCGTATTGCTACCAAAATCCCACTTCATGTGGGTCGGGTGGCTCAGTGGATGGTTACTGAAGCGCCATATCCAGAAACTTGAGCAACAGCATGGCCGCTTTGACCGTATCGTGTTTCGCGGACTGGGCACTTTCAAGTACTTCTGGTCATTCCGAGACGACCGCAACATCTACGTACTGGAAAATGTCATCCATTACGACCGGCCCCTGTGGCAAAAAAAGCTGGAATGGAAGCTGGTGTTCCACAACCGACACCTGGCCTGTGTTTCGTCTGGTGTTCTGGAGTCGGCTCAGGAAGCGTTCGAGAAAGGGAATATCGAACCGAAGAGTCTGCGGGTGATCACCAACCCTTGTCCTGTCGAACAGATTCAGGCCATGGCACAGGCTAACGATCCTGACATACCTGCAGCCCCGTATATCGTGAACGTTGCCAGGCTGGTTCCCCAGAAGGGGCATGCTCTCCTGCTGGCAGCGTTCGCTAAAGCCCGGATTCCCCATCAACTGGTTATTGTAGGGGAAGGCCCGTTACGTCAGGAGCTTGAACAAAAAGCCCGGTCACTCGGAATAGCAGAACGGGTAATGTTCGCCGGCAAGCGCACCAATCCCTATCCCTGGATGCATCGGGCCGACCTGTTTGTGCTCGCGTCCGAATACGAAGGGCTAGGCATCGTGCTGACTGAGGCCCTGGCCTGTGGCACACCCATCCTGTCAACAGACAGCCGTGGCGGCGTGCGGTTTGTGTTTCAGGGCGAGCTTGAACAATACCTGACACCGGGCACGCCGGAAGGACTGGCGGAGGGGCTTGAATCGGTGATTGGCAAACTGCCTATTGAGGTCAAACCGGAGTGGCTTGAGGCGTTTAGTGCCAAGACGGTGGTTGAGGCGTTTTTGGCGGATCCTGAGCCCCCAGCTTAAGTATCAATAGACGGCCTACCCAGGCTGAAAATACACGGCGGATTATTCCGGCAGGCGCAACCGTTGCAGGGTATCCAAGGCAGTCTTATGGACCACACCAAGCTGCGCGGGGAATGACGCATCCAACATAAGAGCCATCGCAAATCGATGGCAGCCCGCCCCCGAAAATATGGGTTCGCCTCCCGGCCCGAGGTGCATAAGAATTCCTCCCACCTCGCGAAAGTTACCGGCAACAAGCTCCCCGCGTGGGGGTAAGCTGCCCCGCTTCCTCACATCTGCCCAAATAGCATCCAGGGCCTCAAACCTTCGTTCCACATCCTGCAGATTGCGGCACTTATCGGTAACGCCCGTCGGCGAGGCCGCAATTCGCTCAAGCATGAAGTCGAACGCCCCTGAGTCTGCCCAGCTTTTTCCGTCACGCCAATGGGACCAACAGTAAGCCAGCTTTGGATGCTTCTCCAATGGCTGCTCAAGGCTCTCGGGCCAACCAGATACAACCCGTCCGGACAGCTGGCGAGCACTGGTACCGAATCGGGCCGCCAACTCTGCAGCTTCAATATAGTGCTTACATTGAGCGGGGCTTACCCATATTCGCTCAGCATAGCGAGGGCCCCGCCCCCCAAACTGCAGACGATTGAAGCTGCCAATCCAAAAATCTCTAAGCTGATATTTTATAGTCAAAAACTGCCCTTAAAACAGAGAAAACACTACTATCGCGAAATAGCCCACAGCATCAGTCAAGATTACATCTGGCTCCTGTCGGCCTCAAAAAAAAGCCGGCCTGTTTCACGAATCATTCGTTTAAGCCCAAACTCGTTATTGATCCTCTCCCGAAGTTCAACCGGAGAATAGACGTTTTTACCGTCAATAATTGACTGAATCCCCCGAGACAGGGCCTCCACATCGTTAATATCTGCCAACACACCGTATCTACCGTTTCCAAGCAATTCTTCGCTTCCCGGCACACGCGTTGAAACCACTGGTTTACCATGGCTCATTGCCTCATTCAGCACGTTCGCCATGCCTTCGTTCCTCGAACAAAGCAAGAAAAGATCAATACCCTTGAAAAAAGCATGCATGTTGCTCTGGTAACCCAGAAAATGAATTCTCGATGCCTGCGGCTTGTCATTGATAGCCGCCTTGATCTCACCCTCAAACTCCCCCTCCCCCGCGTGAACTATATGCACATTGCCCGGAAGGTTGGCGAGAATATCCGGCAAAAGATCGAACCCCTTTTGAGGGCTGAAGCGCCCGGCACAACCTACAATCACACTGTCTGAAGGAAGGTTCAGGAGTGCCCTGAAATTCATTGGCTCTTCCTCAGGAGATGGAAGATCAAATCCGTTGTAGATCCTGAAAACGTTGTTATTGTCGAAGAACTTCGGGTACTTCAACATTTCATTCTTGAGAGAGTCGCTATTAACCATGAGAACGGCTTTCATCAATCGGAAGATCGCAAAAAATTTGATGGGACTCTTCACTCTTCGTGAAATCCCAAGGTAGAGGACTATGCGATCAACCCCAGCCAGCCTCGAAGCTAATGAAACCAGCCACCAATCCTTTTTCAGGGCAGCGAAAACCACATCAGGCTTTATTTCCCTAAGAATTTTCACGTAATTTCCAACAACGAAGAAGTTGAAATCCCCGCCCCGGGACTTAACATTAATCACTGTCACATTATCCAGATCGACAAAGCGATTTTCGAAATATCCCTGCAGTAGTATCACATACACCTTTACGCCAGACTCCCCGAGGAGTCTGGCCCTGAGATGCACGTTTTTTTCGATTCCTCCCCATACACGGGAAGGACAGAAGAGAACAACTTTTTTCATGATTCATTTTCCCTCGAATCACGCCGAAATAATGACCGCTTAAAGCTTTCTCAGGGCCTCGTTTTCCTTCGCTTCCGTATCCGTCGCTTCAAATCCCGAAGGCCGAAACTGATGGACTCCAAACAGGAAGCCAACCAAAGCCAGCGGGATGCCTTCTCTTCGCGAGAAAGAAAGCTGCGAGCCTCGGGACAACTTCTCAAAAGACGATCGATTTCTCGTGCTTTTTGCAACCGAGGCAAGAATCGTGGCTTTTTTAACCGAAAATCAATAAAGGCAACCGCATCACCAACTATGAGAAAGTTGGCTAACTGAGCGTCGCTACGAAGGTAGTCCAGTTGATGCAGGGCGCGGAGTGTTACGAGGATGTTGTTCGCATCACCTGCCTCAGCAGGCCGACCATCGACAAATCTGTAACAGACAAAGGAATCAACAACGACGCCCCGACATCTTCGCTCGCCTGCCAAAACTGGTTGTGGCGCAACGAATCCCAGTCTGGCCATCAATTCAAGGTGGCGAAAAGTCCTCAGCGCATCGCTTACCCTGAAATAAGTCAGAAAACGTTCCCATCTTCTCGCATTCCGCGCACGGGGCACTTTGAGCAGAAGAGAGCTACCTTCAAAGCTCACCCTCGCACTCAGAGTCCGCCAATTATCGCGATATACCGCTTCCCTGGTAAGGGTGTTATCTATAACCGCGTCCACCAGGCGACTGCTCGCACTTTCCCCAATACTGGAAACCACTCGGTACTGTCGGTAATTGAATGCAAAAGGCATCACGCTTCTTGCCTTTCGTAGAATCTGGCTAAACCTACGAGAAAGATAAATGGCAACCAGAAGAAGAGCCAGTCCGGACTCGGCGGGGCCACGATCCTGTGGCCATCCGTCATATTCAAAAGCATAATCAGCAAATAAAGCCCCAAAGCAAACGGTCGCAGCCGACGAGCCGAACCTTGAGATAACCGAAGCAGTCGCCATAGAACCCAAGCCAGCAAGACAGAAAAGATAAAGAATCCGATAAGGCCGGCGTAATGATAAACCCCCAGGAACAGGTTATGCGGATGCTTGATCTTGATACCTATCTGCTCATACAGAAGTTTTCCAGCATCAGAGTTTGTAAACTCGGATGCCATTCCAGCTCCTATCCAGATTATGTCGGGCGGATTCTGAAGAACTGCCAGCCAAATCTGCGGTCGATAGGAAAACCCGCGCGCGCTCATCCTGAGTAACAAATCGTCGAATAGCAGGGTCGAGAGAACGATCAGAAAAAGACAGCCACCCGCCAACCACCAAACATAACGCCACCGCTTCGCTCTACCACTCACCAGCTGCAAGGAGAGTGAGTATGCAAAAAGAAATACTAGCAACGCCACAAAGGGACCGCGACTTTGGGAGAGGAATACGACAACCACCACGACAAGGAAGGACGTTCCCATCATGGCATAATCAATACGCTCTCGGTGCGTGTCTACCTGATACATCACCATGCCAATCGCCCACAAACTTATTAGCGCAGCCGGTCCCAGTATCGGGTGACTCAGAAATCCAAATCCGCTGAATCTGGCGGGGTACTGATCAGTCCACAGGTAATTCGCAACCGCCAAAACACCGCTGACAACGGCCACGCCTACCAGGATGCGGGCATAGAACAGCGGCTCGCCAAGCCATTTCTGGGACGCCACAAGCACTCCCAAAACAAAGACCGCGGTACTCACCCCCCATCGAACAACCTGGTATTGATCCTCCGCCATCAACCCGGCAGGGAAAAATGTTCCTGCGGCTACAAGGCCAATCAGTCCGGTTGCCAGCCAAGCGGTTCTATCGTTAATCCCGGTGTCAGGCTGCCAACGAACACAAGCCAGAAATACCAGAGGGAAAACCCCGACAAACAAAAATGCCCTGTAAAAGGCAATCCAGGGCACGAGAAGTGAAAAAGTAAGGAACAGCAGAAGAAAAACGCTGATCCAGTGCTGGGTGCGAAAAGGGGTAGTCAACTTTGGATACCAGACTTGGTGAAGGAGATACCGATTCAATTAGATGCCCTCGGAATACGGCCAACGATTCTATCCATCCAGGATTTCCAGAAATCCATGAATTCATCATTAGCACTATCCAGGCTTTGAGCGCATAAAAACTTGCATTCAGGGCGCCCCTCGACCTCGACCAAACGGTCTATGTCGCCTGTACCGGCAAAAGAGCTAAGATACAGAGACTCAGGTGTAGCTGAAATGCTGGCTGTTTTCCTTTTTATCTCCAGATGGTTCGCCAGAGCAATTGGCCAGAACTGCCGGACGCTTCTCAAAGGATAAGATGCATTTCTCTGAAGCTTACGAGGGTATTTCGCATAAAAGTCGCGAAACGTACTGACCCGCATCGGATGAGGGATGTGTTCAACATCCAGGAATTGATCCCTGATTCCAGCCATCTCGGCGGCCTCCGATTGTAGCGTGCGTCGAGTTGGTCGCCCCTTTCCAAATAAACGCTTGAGGTGCTTGGCTGGCTGCCGTTTAACGATTGGCCTGAAGGTGCCACGGAGCACAACCCCGCCGTCGTTGAAGAAGTCTTCTGGCTTCACTTCTTTGACGAGACAGCAATCATCGTTAAAGTAGATGAAATTATTGGAAAGGCCTGGTATCCGCCACAACATCGTCTCGATAGAAAGGCTATTAAAGGTCGGCAGACTATTGCTGAAATCACGAAAGATCACTTTATGGTCGACTACACTGACGCGGTCAGCAATTGTGGAAGGTAGACATTTCATGAATCCCGGAGTCTGCTCGTCCGTAACGATAAAAACATGCCTTAGCCACGGGGCAAAACGGATGAGCGATGCGACACAATACTCCAGCTCACCTCTGTCTGCATAACGGGTCCTCGCGGCCGCCTTTGGCCGATGCCTTGCACGCCACCCCAAGTGAGCTTCAAGTTTTCGCTCATGATCTGGATCGTCGCCATCAACCCACGTGACAACCGCATCAATTGGCTCTTCACTGCACTGCAAAGACATATCGGGAAAACTAACCTCATTTCAGGGTTTAACGCCGAGCATTTACTGTTTTCGGTTGCGCAGGATCAGACCGTATGACCAGAGTCCCGACGTTTTTCAACAGGTTAAAGCAAAGCGATTGTATGCGTGACATTACGCCTAATCCAATAGCTGGACATTGGGTCCATGCAATGATTGGACAGAAATCGTGATAGACGACTTTTGGATCTCACACCTAACCGATCATGCTGCAAAATACCCTTCCAGGAGGGCCTGCCATAAGTTGGTGCGCTCCTGTTCGGTGAGAACCCTCAAGCGCTTTTCAACAGACCGACGCAACCGCCTCAAATTACGATCCTTCCAGCCGGCTGCCTTCTCCGTTTCACGATGCAGCCTGCATCTATCAAAGTCGATAAGATAAATCCGGCCTGTTGCCACCAGGATGTTGTCACAATTCAGATCGACATGATCCAGCCCCTCCTGATGAAACGAGCCGATAGTTTCGCCAACCTGCTGCCAGAGCTTTTCATCCCTCACATCAGGATGTTCAGGCAACGGCTGCGCCCCCTTAATTCTCTCTATAAGGATCGCCGCCTCATAAGACAAGCCACGTCGGCGAGCAATAGCCGCTACCGGTTTCGGGACTGGCAAACCGCATTCATGCAGATTCTGCAACAACCTGAACTCCGAAAAGGAGCGAGTCTTGTCAAAACCGGTAAACAGGTAGCGGCGATCGGATACCCGAGCCGCAAGCCCACCCCGCCGATAGTGCCGCAAAACCAGCGCCCCTGATTCAGACTGAATAAACCAGGCACTGCCTCTACCACCCGCAGCCACAGAGTGAGCCTGACCTCCCCAGAATTCCGGACAGAACCATTGCTCATCAACCTGCGTATAGCCCGGAGCACGGAGTATACGAGCTCCTTTCCAGCCTGCATTGTCCTCAGCGCCGAACTTCAATGTGATGACACCATATACCTGGAACCCTGGACCACACCTGCCAAGGCTCACAAGACGTTGGCCGGGGAGTACGTTAGAATGGCGCACAGTTTACCAACGACACCCTTCCGGCACTACAACAGCCGGTTAAAGAATCGCAACGGACCGTAACTTGGACAGTCAGACCCACCATCAGCCCATCAATTCCATCTGCATCCTGCGCCTCTCAGCTATCGGCGATGTTACCCACGTAGTCCCGGTTATTCTCAGCCTGCAGGAACAGTGCCCCGGCGTGCAAATCACCTGGGTGATCGGCAAGATCGAAGCCAAGTTGATTGGTGACCTCCCGGGCGTGGACTTTGTGATTTTTGACAAGAAAGCCGGTCGCCAAGGCTATGCCGAGCTTCGTCAGAAGCTGCGGGATCGACATTTCGACGCCCTCCTGCACATGCAGGTGGCATTTCGGGCCAACCTGGCGGCTGCCATGATTCCGGCGAAAGTGAAGGTTGGCTATGACAAGGCGCGCAGCAAAGACCTTCACAGCCTGTTTATTAACAAGCGCATTGCGCCAGCCCCGAAGCAACACGTGCGGGACTGCCTGGCCAGCTTTCTGGAACCGCTGGGACTGAAAGCCGCGCCGCCCCGGTGGACCATTCCCCTGACCGAGGAGGATCATGAGTTTGCCCGGGAGCAGCTGGCCAACGATCGCCTGAACCTGGTGATCAGCCCCTGCGCCAGTCACATCCTGAGAAACTGGCCGGCTGAGCGTTACGCGCAGCTTGCGGATCACGCCATCCGTGTACACGGCATGAAGGTGATCCTGGTTGGCAGCCCGGCACCGTTTGAGGCGGAATACTGCGCCGCCATTGAGGGCGCAATGAAGGAGAAAGCCCACAATATCTGTGGCAAGGACACCCTCAAGCAACTGACTGCCCTGCTCACCCACGCCGACCTTGCGGTTGCCCCGGACACTGGCCCCGCTCATATTGCCAGCGCAGTTGGCACCGATGTGTTGGGCATTTTTGCCGCAAGCAATCCGTACCGCTCAGGACCATACAACTCGCTGGAATGGTGCATTAACCGCTATCCAGAAGCGCTGATGCAGTTTACGGGCAAAACCGTGGATGAAGCACGCTGGGGCGCGAAAGCCGAGTTCGAGGGCGCCATGGAGCTTGTGACGGTCAAAGATGCCACTGCCATGCTGGATAAGTGGGTTGAGACTCAACGGGTAGCGGAAACGAAAACGGCGTCGGATCTGGGGTGATCTGACGCCGACCTACAGGTCGCCCGCCCAGTCAGGCAATTACTAGCGGGCGGTGTAGTCCTGGTAGGACTTCTCTTCCACGAAGCGGGAGCCCAGCGCCAGGTTCACTTCTTTTTTGATGGCGGCGCGCTTGTCGTTGGTGACGTATACCGCGCGGGCCAACTCGATGAATTTCGGGCCAAAGTCCTGGGCGGCTTCCTGGTCGCGGATATCATCTTCGATGACCCACAGTTCTTCGTTTACGGCCTTCAGTTGCTTGCGCAGGTCGGCAATCTCAGCCGCCTTGTCTTTCACCGCTTCGTCCCAGGTGGCGCTCAGCTCATCCAGTTCCAGACGGACGTTTTTGACTTTTGCCTCGTCCTTGATGCGCTCGGATTTGATTTCGAGAATGGTGATTTTGTCCAGCACCTCACCGAAGGATACCGGTACCTTGATTACGTCTGCCATTTGCTCGTCCTGCAGGTCAATATGATGTGGAAATAACAAAGCCGCCGGGCTGTAACAGTCAACGGCGGCTTGCAAATGTTCCGGGATCAGCCTTTTACGTGGGTCAGCCAGCCACTGTGCCCGGGCGACTTACCCTTAACCGCATCGAAATACATCGCCTGCAGTTTCTCGGTAACTGGACCGCGCTTGCCGGCGCCGATCACGCGGCCATCCAGCTCGCGGATAGGCAGCACTTCGGCGGCGGTGCCGGTGAAGAAGGCTTCGTCGGCGATGTACACTTCATCGCGGGTAATGCGGCGCTCTTTCACTGGAATATTCAGCTCGTTCGCGAATTCCAGAATCGTGGCGCGGGTGATACCCTCCAGGCAGGAAGTCAGCTCCGGGGTATGCAATACGCCGTCACGCATGATGAAGATGTTCTCACCAGACCCTTCAGCCACATAGCCTTCGTTGTCCAGCAACAGCGCTTCCTCGCAACCGCTTGCGATGGCTTCATTCAGCGCCAGCATGGAGTTGATGTAGTTGCCGTTGGCTTTTGCCTTGCACATGGTGATATTGACGTGATGGCGGGTATAGGAGGACGTACGCACCTTGATGCCCAGTTCCTTTGCCTCCGGAGACATGTAGGAAGGCCAGCTCCAGGCCGCCACCATGACGTGAACCTTGAGGTTATCGGCACGCAGGCCCATACCCTCGGAACCCAGGAACACCATCGGGCGCAGGTAGGCTTCATCCAGATTGTTCTCGCGAACAGCCGCGCACTGGGCCTCGTTCAGCTGATCCTTGGTGTACGGCATGGTCATGTTCAGGATGTGAGCAGAACGGAACAGCCGATCGGTGTGCTCCTTCAGACGGAAAATCGCCGGGCCGTTGGCGGTGTTATAGGCACGCACGCCTTCAAAGCACCCCAGACCATAATGCAGGGTGTGGGTCAGCACGTGGGTTTTGGCTTCCCGCCAGGGAACCATTTCACCATCCAGCCAGATCAGGCCATCGCGATCAGCCATCGACATTGTTTCTGCTCCATAACAAGCGGTTTTCGGGAAACCGGCATTCTAGCAGGAAAGTTCCGCGGAACCGAAGCGTAGTAGACTAATCTATCATCACCGCCTGCCACATGCCCCTTATATAGGCGCGCTCGTCGGGAAACGCATTGCCCTCGACCTGGCTGTTCAGGTTCTGTAACGCCCTGCGGTGAATGGTTGAACGCAGGGTAATGTAGGCTTCTCGAAGCTTGGTGATGTCTTCCTCATCCATAATGCCGGCTCGACCAAGCTCCTCAAGCTGCCTGATATTATCAGACCACTGAGTCAGCTCGGGGTGATCGGAACTGTAGGCCAGCATCAGGTACTGGACCATGAACTCGATATCAATGATACCGCCGTTATCATGCTTGATGTGAAAAACCTCCTCCCGCTTGCCCTCTGGCGTTCCAAGGCTGCTGCGCATTTTCTCACGCATATCCACCACGTCAGCGCGCAGTTTCGCGCGATCCCTTTGCTGGCACAGGATATCGTGGCGAAGGGACTCGAAGTCTCCCAGCGTGTCGGGGCAACCAGCCACACCACGAGCCCTGGCCAAGGCCTGGTGCTCCCAGGTCCAGGCATCGTTGCGCTGATACTTTTCAAAGGCCGGCAACGTACTGACCAGAAGCCCGGAATTACCGGATGGGCGAAGCCGCATGTCCACTTCGTACAGCTGGCCGGAAGGCGTCTGGGTGCTGAGGATATGGACAATGCGTTGCCCCAGCCTGGTATAGAAAATTGCGTTATCAATCGGCCGGTCACCATCACTGGCCTGCTCCGGATCAGCATTGTGAACGAACACCAGGTCCAGATCCGAGGTATAGCCAAGCTCGATACCACCAAGCTTGCCATAGCCGATGATGGCGAAATCCGTGTCACAGGCAGAACCATCGGCTCGACGGGGATAGCCATGACGGCTGACAAGGTTGGCGAACGCCACATCGACAACATGATCCAGCACCACCTCGGCTATCCAGGTCAGGTAGTCGCTCACCTTCATCAGCGGCAGCGTACCCTTCAGTTCTGACGCTGCCACTCGCAGGCTATGCGCTTTCTTGAAATGCCGCAGGGATTCCATCTGCTCTTCCAGATCCTCGAAGGGAATCCGCAACATCTGCTGGCGCAGGTCGTCCTGCAACTCTTCCTTGGCGGGCGGATGGTACAGGCTCTCGGCATTGAGCAATTCGTCAAGCAGTAGCGGCGTCTCCGCCAGCTGCCGTGCAATCCACGGGCTCTCGCTGCACAGCTTGACCAGTTGCGTTCTCGCACCCGGGTTTTCCAGCAGCAGGACCATGTAAGCGGTACGCCGCAGAATCGCTTCAACCAGTTGCAGCACCCGGGCCAGGGTCTGCGATGGCGCATCCACCTGGGTCAGGGCTTCCAGCAACACCGGCATGAACTGATTCAGGCGTTTCCGCCCCTGGGTCTGCATGACCTCTATCGTACGACTGTCCCGCAAGTTACACAGCAGGCCGTAACTGTCCGCCGGATCCTCAAAACCGTGCTGTTCCAGCCATTGCCTGGCGGTGTCCTCATCCATTTCAGCCAACCAGAGCTCGTGCCAGCCTTCTTCCAGGGCTGCGGATTCATGCTCCTCTTCCTCGGTGGCAATAATGTCCGCAAAGTGTCTGGCCACTCGCTCCCGGTGCGCCTCAAGCTCCTGCAGGCAGGTGTCCCAGCCATCAAACTCCATGATCAGTGCAATTCGCGCCTGCGTCAGCTCATCATCCGGCAACAGCTGGGTTTGCTTGTCTTCAACCCCCTGCAGCGCGTGCTCCAGGTTGCGCAGAAACACGTAGGCTTCGCGCAACTCCTTCACCACCGGAGACGGCAGCAGCTCAAGCGCCTCAAGCTCCTTGAGGATCACCAGTAATTCACGCTGCTGGAGCTCCCGGTCACGCCCGCCGCGAATGAGCTGGAACGCCTGCACCACAAACTCGATTTCACGTATTCCACCACTGCCCAACTTGATGTTGTTCTCAAGACCTTTGCGCCGCACCTCGCGACCAATCATCGCTTTCATGCTGCGCAATGACTCGAAGGCACTGAAATCCACATATTTTCGGTACACAAACGGTCGCAGACTCTCCATCAACACCTGACCGGCGCGCTCATCGCCTGCCACGACCCGGGCCTTGACCATGGCGTAGCGCTCCCAGTCACGCCCCTGATCCTGATAATAGGTTTCCAGGGCGGCAAAGCTCAGCGCCAACGCACCACTCTGGCCATAGGGGCGCAGGCGCATGTCAACGCGGAAGACAAAGCCGTCCGCCGTGATCTGGTCCAGCGCCTGGATCAGTCGTTGCCCCAGGCGGATGAAAAACTGCTGGTTATCGATGGAGCGAGGACCGCCCCGGGTTTCCCCCTTTCCGGGAAAGGCAAAGATCAGGTCGATATCGGACGAAACATTCAGCTCCCGGCCACCCAGCTTGCCCATGCCCAACACCACCATGGACTGAGGGACGTCTTCTCCTGTCACCGGATCAGCGCCCCAGGGTGTGCCCGACTGTTCGCAGGTATCTTCATACAGCCAGTCCAGCGCTCCCTGGATACCGGTTTCCGCAAACTCGCTGGTCGCAGCCATGGTTTCGTGGAGATCCGCCCAACGCATCAGGTCACGCCAGATAATGCGGAACTGGCACTCCCGGCGGAACCGTCGCAACGCCACGTGCAGGGAATGCTCATCCGATACATCCCCGAGATACTCCTGCCAGCGCTGTTGCAAATACTCTCTGGTGGTTGGCTCGCGAAGCGGGCGGGACTGGACCAGCGCCTCAATCTGCTCCGGGTGCCGCTCAAGGGTCTGTTTCAGAAACACGCTGCGCGCCATGGCGTTCGCAATATCATCTTCTGAAAGGCCCGCCGATGCCGTCATCCAGGAGTGAAGCTCATCTCCGATCACAGATGACCAACCCGCTGCGACATCGTCGGCAAGCACCTTCGGAAGTGCACTCCATGGCTCGGACATAACGCAAACCCCTGTGTCTCTGTTATATTTCCCTTACTGTATAACGAACCGTCAGCCGACTGAACCATCCAGGCCCTTAATGCTCAGAAACCGCCGTCCGCTCAACCCGGAACATCAATTCGCGCACTTACCGATGTCCGGTATCATCCGTTCACGCATCAAACGTCTGTTTTCCATTCTGGGCGGCCTCCTGGTATTTCAGGTCATGGTCATCTGGGCGGTGGAGGATCTCAACCTCTTCGAGTCCATCTGGCTGACGATGACCACCCTGGTCACCGTGGGTTACGGGGATTTTTCCCCGGAAACCGCGATTGGCCGGATCAGCACCATTGTCATCATGTTTATCAGCGCCATCACTATAATGACGCTGATTGTCAGTGATTTTATCGAGTACCGGTTTTATCGCCGGGAACGCATCGTAACCGGACGCTGGGTATACAAAATGAAAGACCACATCGTGATCATCAACACTCCCAGAAATGGCGGCGAGCAATACTTTGCGCGGTTCGCTTCACAGATGCGCGCGGTTCCCGGCTACGAAACCGTGCCCATCATCATTTTGACACGCCAGTTTCCGGGCGGCCTTCCGCCGGAACTGGCGGACGTTGGCCTGGTGCATTTCCATGGCTCGGGCAGTGATCCGGAGGCGCTGAAGGCAACCCATGCCGGAAGCGCGCGACACATCGTGGTGTTGGCCGCTGACGAAGCGGACCCGGCATCCGACAGCCTGACCTTTGATATTGCACATCGCCTGGCCGAATCCAACCTCGGCCACCGAACAACCATCGAATGTGTCAGCGACCAGAACCGCCAGCGGTTTAAATCAGTAGGTGTGAGAACCATTATCCGGCCGGTACGTACCTACCCGGAAATTATGGTGCGGGCGATTGTGGCGCCGGGTTCCGAGAAAGTACTGGAGGACATGTTCAACTACCAGAACGATCACCCGCATCGCTACGACCTGAAACTTGATGACCTGAACTGGGCCGATATTGTCAGCGCATTGGTGCGCCATGGCATCGGAACCGCACTGGCCTACATCGACAATGACGGCGAAGTCAGCTGCCATCCGCCAACAGACAAGGAGATAGAAGGCAAAGGACTGATTGTACTGGTTAAATCACAAGAAACTCCCACCGTTCAGGTGGTGGAAGAAGCCCTGGAACGTTATCGAGCGTTTCTTCAAAACTGGCATGACAGCCAGGCGGAAGAGAAGAATACAGCCGCCGATTAACCGGCGGCGATGCTGAGTTGTAGCTGCCCTAGCGCCACTCGCTCGGCCAGGTTTGCAACAGACTCCCTGGACAGCAGGCCGGCACGTACATCGCGGAACTGCTGCTGGGCGTCCCGACGGGTCGCCGCGCGCTCCACCGCGACAAGGTCACCCTCATCAACGGGTAAGGGCTCACCTTTTAACCAGGCCACGCTGAGGCCCTGCAGAAATCTGGACACAGACAGCTCAGCCCCTTCGTCCGCCGGCAATATCACGGGATTGTGCAACCCAGCCAGGTAATAGCCCTGCTCCGCTTTACTCACCAGATTCAGAAACACAGGCACATGCTCCGCAAGCGACCGGGCCCAACGGACCAGATGGGACGCGTCACCGGATTTCAGTTCAAACTCCACTTCATGCAAAGGGCGCTTATCCCCACCGGCCGCTATATAACCCGCGTCGACAGCCACTTCGATGACAGTCCCCCTTTCTTCGATCATCACCACCTGACGATCAAAGTTGGTTTCAAAAACCGGCTTCAGGTCTGGCAGGTTAACGTCCTGCCCCACCGGGGTATCCGCCACCAGCCCCATGTTCAGCTCGGTGCCCATGAGCGGCCATTCCCACTCCTGACGCCGGTGGGCGCCGTCCACAAACTCTCCCTGGGTCTTGAGGGTCTGAATGAACTGGTCACCCGACTGCCGGATCCGCAGAGCGATGCGTTGCCGGTTCAGGTCGGCTTGCGGCGTGTCGAAATACCGGTTCACCAGTTTTTTTCGCTGGCCTTCAGACGTGCCGCTCTGTGCAAGCAACCAACCCAGGGCCTTCTCCTGATTCCCGGCAGACAGGCTCAGCTTGATTTCCAGCTCTTCGGCCATGGCATTTCTCCGTTGGATGTATTTTTGCAGCATACATAAAAAAACCGGCGACCCGAAGGTCACCGGTTTTCGACTACCTGATTAGCTGTTCAGCTGATCAGAAGTAGTAGGTAGCACCAACGGCAGCGATGGAACGCTCGTCGGAAACAGCGGCGTTGCCGAGCTCATCTTCATACTCGTATACGTCGTCACCACCACCCAGGTAGCCTTCAACATAAACGTACATGTTGTCAGACACGTTGTGCAGGGCCTGAAGAGTCACGGTGTCACGCTTGGTGTCATTTGCGTCGTCAGCTTCGCCATACTCATAAGCCAGTGCGAACTGGTTCGCGCCAATGGTGTAAACACCCATTACGCCGAACAAGTCACCAGCGTCATCACGGGTATGGAATTCACCAGTCAGGCGCAGTGCGTCCAGGTTGTAGCTGGCGCGCAGGCCGTAAGTGTTTTCGCCGTTGCCGTCGCCGTTGTCGTTGGAATCTACTGCAACTGCCAGCTCCAGGGCATCAACGCCGTAAACAGCGGCCAGCTGGTACGGGTAGGACTTGCCATTATCGGAGGAATCACCGTTAACCTGAACGGCGGCGCCGAGAGTCAAGCCACCAAACGAGGGGGTCTGGTACTGAACCAGGTCACCTTCACCAGTGGTGTAATCAACACCAATGTTGAGGGATGCCACTTCGAAGAATTCGGAGATTTCAGTGACGGCGGTTTCGTAGGTGGAGTCGTCCTTACCAACCCAGACCTTACCGAAGTTGTCGCCGCTGACACCAACGTAGGCTTCGTCGATCTCGTAGATACCGTCGTTTTCGCCGTTATTGTCGTCAGCATCGAAATGCAGCTCAGCCTTGAAGAAGCCGGTCAAGCCCGGTGCAATTTCGTGGTCGTGCAGTACGCCCAGGGTAGAGCCGTTGTCGAACAGATCAACTTCGGAAGGACCGTTGTCAATGTTGTCGTGAGTGGCGGCCAGCTGGATGTTACCGTAAACAGTCGGCAGAGCCATGTCCTGTGCCAGCGCGGCGCCAGAGAAGGTTGCGGCTGCAATAGCAGATGCGATGAGCGTTTTTTTCATGTTGCGTCTTCCTTTATTGAGTTAACTCAGGTTTTAGCGACGGGTTTAAATCCCGTTCTTTAGACTTCCACCAGTCAGGCTGGTTAGAGCCTTATTTTGTGTCTTTACCATGTCAGTTTAATGACATGGTAAAGACATTTTTTTAATTTCTTCTACAGCCCGAAGCTCTTCAGGCCTTTGCAGCTCAATCACTTACAGCTATAAGTTAAAGCTCTGCATGACGAGCCTTTTTAATACAACAAACCCGGTTTTGCAAACTTTTAACATCTGATTTTTCGCTGTTCTTATAATTGCCTGTCGGGGCATTACTCAAAACGCGGTTTGATATTAACCCCTCATGCACTTCAAATCCGGGGCCAGAACGCAATAAATCTCTTAAATTCATGCCGTTAAAGCAGAAGCGAGCAAATGTCCGGCACTTTAGACATCCTCAAACATCTGTGGTCTGCACTATTTAGGGCCGCACATTACGATCGCGCGCAATTATAGTGCGGCACAGTATTTTTTCAGGAACTGCCTCCCACCTGGAGCATAAAAGTCACAGGGCCATCATTAACCAGGGACACTTTCATGTCCGCCCCAAACTGGCCTTTTTCGACACGCCCACTTATCAGGGCATCGCTTGCCGCTGCCAGAAAATCAAGGAACAGGTTTTCCGCCAATTCCGGTGCAGCGGCCGATGAGAACCCCGGCCGGGTACCGGAACCGGTGTCCGCCGCCAACGTGAATTGGGGAACAACAAGAAGAGAACCACCTGTGTCCTGCAGGCTGCGATTCATCCGTCCCTGGTCGTCGGGGAAAACACGATAGCTCAGAACCTTTCTCACCAGGCCCTGAACTTCTTTGATTCCGTCACCACGCTCAACACCCAGAAGAAGCAACAGGCCTTCCTGGATTTCTGCAATTACCTGATTATCAACAGTAACATCGGCACTGGATACGCGCTGTATGAGCCCTTTCATCAAGCTCCCTGTGGAAGGACCATTAAGAATTGGCAAGAGTGTATCCATGGCACCCGGTGGCCGCAACCCCTACCGGACGGACTTAGTCTAAAGTCCCGGTCACTTTCGCAGCCACCTCGTCGACCCCACGCATCAGTGCGTCAACGATGGCTGGCTCTGATGCAGAGTGGCCAGCATCCCGGATAATTCTCAGATCGGCTTGCGGCCAGGCCCTGGCCAGTGCCAGCGCGTTATCCAGCGGGCACACCATATCGTAGCGACCATGGACGATCACGCCGGGAATGTCCGCCAATCTGGGGGCATCGCGCACGATCTGGTCCGCCTCCAGAAAAGCGTCATGCATAAAGTAGTGACACTCGATCCTGGACAGCGCGATGGCGACATGGGGATGACCGAAATGCTCCACCACCCTCGGGCTGGGATGAAGAGTCGCACACCGGCCTTCCCAGACCGACCAGGCCTTGGCCGCCTGGATTTGTTCCAATTCGTTACTGCTTGTAAGCCTTTGGTAATAAGCCCTTACCAGATCGCCCCGCTCTTCTTCCGGAATCGGACTCAGGAAATCTTCCCAGTAATCCGGAAAGACACGGCTTGCCCCCTCCTGATAGAACCAGTGAATATCCCGGGGACGACACAGGAAGATCCCCCGCAACACCAATCCCAATACTCGCTCCGGGAAGTTCTGGGCATAAACAAGGCTGAGCGTGGATCCCCAACTGCCCCCGAACAGCAGCCACCGGTCAATGCCCAGGAACGTACGAACGGTTTCCACGTCCTCCACCAGCTTGTCCGTGCTATTGCCCTCAAGCTCCGCCAGCGGCGTTGAACGACCCGCGCCACGCTGATCCATCAAAATGATGCGATAGCGTTCAGCATCGAAAAAACGACGGTGGTAATCCTCGCACCCGCCACCCGGACCACCATGGACCACCAGCACCGGCATTCCATTCGGGTTCCCGCTTTCCTCCACATACAATTCATGGGGTGGATCAACGGCAATACGATGCTGGGCATTCGGCTTGATTTCGGGGTAAAGGGTGAGCATGGTGCGCTCCGGTAAAAGGGTGTAACCGGAGTTTAGCTGAAGTGAACAAAAAAGGGGCGGGTCACCACTGACCCGCCCCTTTGTCTCACGTACTGCAGATTACTTCTTGTGGGCGCGTTTACGCTCGTTTTCGGTAAGGAGCTTCTTACGCAACCGAACCGACTTGGGCGTTACTTCCACCAGCTCGTCATCATCGATGAACTCCAGCGCCTGCTCGAGTGTGAACTTGATCGGCGGCACCAGGCCAATGACCTCGTCTTTCCCGGAAGCACGCATGTTATCGAGCTTCTTGCCCTTGGTCGGGTTGACGACCAGATCGTTTTCGCGGCTGTGAATCCCGCACAACTGACCCTCATAGATTTCCTGGCCAGGATCGAGGAACAGCTTGCCGCGACTCTGCAGCGTTTCCAGAGAGTAGGTCAGCGCCGTACCGGTCGCCATCGACACGATCACGCCGTTCTGGCGACTGGTCACATCACCGCCTTTGATCGGACCGTAATGGCTGAAGGTTGACGTCAGAATGCCTGAGCCGGACGTGAGGGTCAGGAACGAGTTACGGAAGCCGATCAGGCCACGCGCGGGGATGGTGTACTCAAGACGCATACGGCCCTTGCCGTCCGGAACCATGTTGGTCAGATCGCCTTTGCGAAGACCCATCTGATCCATCAGGGCGCCCTGATGTTGCTCCTCGATGTCGATAATGACGTTCTCGTATGGCTCCTGCTTCACGCCATCGATCTCACGAATGACGACTTCAGGACGACCAACCGCCAGCTCGAAGTTCTCACGGCGCATGTTTTCGATCAGCACCGACAGATGCAGCTCACCACGACCGGATACCTTGAACTTGTCCGCGGAATCGCCTTCTTCAACGCGCAGGGCAACGTTGTGAAGCAATTCCTTTTCCAGGCGCTCCTTGATATTCCGGCTGGTGACAAACTTGCCCTCTTTGCCACAGAACGGCGAGTCGTTGACCTGGAATGTCATGGATACGGTCGGCTCATCCACCGTCAGCGGCGGCAACGCCTCGACATTGGATGGGTCACAGAGCGTATCAGAAATGAACAGTGAATCCAGACCACTCACACAAACAATATCGCCCGCTTGCGCCTCATCAACTTCGACACGCTGCAGACCGGAGTGCCCCATGATCTTCAGGATACGGCCCTGGCGCTTTTTACCGTCGGCGCCGATCGCAGCCACCGGGGAATTGGTCGTGATCTTGCCGCGCATAATGCGACCGATGCCAATCACACCCAGGAAGCTGCTGTAGTCCAGTTGGGAGATCTGCATCTGGAACGGACCATCGAGATCGACGGACGGAGCAGGCACGTGATCAACAATCGCCTGGAATACGGCATCCATGTTGTCGTCGAGATTTTCGTGCTCCATCCCGGCGATGCCGTTGAGGGCGCTGGCGTATACGATGGGGAAATCCAGCTGCTCATCGGTGGCGCCGAGGTTGTCGAACAGATCAAAAACCTGATCAACTACCCAGTCCGGACGAGCGCCAGGACGGTCGATCTTGTTGACCACCACGATCGGATGCAGCCCGGCATCGAAAGCCTTCTGGGTCACAAAGCGAGTTTGCGGCATCGGGCCGTCGATGGAATCAACCACCAACAGCACACAATCGACCATACTCATTACCCGCTCCACTTCGCCGCCAAAGTCGGCGTGGCCCGGGGTGTCAACGATATTGATGTCGTAGTCGTGCCATTTCAGCGCGGTGTTCTTGGCCAGAATGGTAATACCACGCTCTTTTTCCTGGTCGTTGGAGTCCATAACGCGCTCACTTTCGAGCTCTTTGCGCTCCAACGTACCGGACTGGCGCAGCAACTGGTCTACCAGGGTGGTTTTACCGTGGTCAACGTGGGCGATGATGGCGATATTACGAAGTTTTTCAATCACAAAAATAATCCTGCGGCATGCACTCAATGACCTGAGAGGGTCGTTCGCAGGGTAACCCCTGACATGCCGTCTCAAATCCGTAAAATGAATTCATTCACCAGAACCGGCTGGCCCGGCGCCCTGCATACCGTTTGGAGTTATTCATCCCAAAAGCGGCAGGGTAAAAATGAGGTGGCGCGCAGTATATCGAAAAGTCCGTGTCGTTTATATGAAGAAAAACGCCTATTCTGCACACAACGGAAATGCACCATTTTTGGGCAATTAAGCGTTGCGCGCACCATTTTAACGCACCAAAGAAGTGCGAAATACCGGGCAACCTCCCCACAGACGCGCCAAAAAAGTCCGCACCCCTTGTGGTTGCGCTGTTCTGGCGCACGCCTGATAAATTGGCAAGACAATTGCTTTGTTCCTGTCAGCCGATTTTGTAGGTAAGACGCCGCAGCTTTTGTTAAGCTGCCCCAACCTCAAAACAGATCGGAAGTCAGCATCGCTGAACGATCCGGCACAACGAACATGAAATCACCCGCCCAGCGGGAAACACGATGGAGCATGCACAATGTCCAAGACAGTTGATTTGATCAAAGAGCACGAAGTCAAATGGGTTGACCTGCGTTTCACGGACAGCCGTGGTAAAGAGCAGCACGTGACTCTGCCTTCCACCGAAGTGGACGAAGACTTTTTTACCGACGGCAAGATGTTTGACGGCTCTTCAATTGCCGGCTGGAAAGGCATCAACGAATCCGACATGATCCTGATGCCGGACGACGAGACTTCCGTGCTGGATCCGTTCACCGAAGAAACCACCGTTAACATTACCTGCAACATCGTAGAACCTTCTACCATGCAGGGTTACGAGCGTGACCCGCGCTCCGTTGCCCGTCGTGCCGAGGAATACCTCAAGTCCACCGGCATCGCCGATGGCGCCCTGTTCGGCCCGGAGCCGGAATTCTTCGTGTTCGATTCCGTGAAGTGGGAAGTCGACATGAAAGGCGCTGGCTACTCCATCCACTCCGAAGAAGCAGCCTGGGTATCCGGCGAAGATTTCGATCGCAACAACATCGGCCACCGTCCGGGCGTGAAAGGCGGCTACTTCCCGGTTCCGCCGGTAGACAGCCTGCACGACCTGCGTGGCGCCATGTGTGCCGCCATGGAGTCCATGGGACTGGAAATTGAAGTTCATCACCACGAAGTGGGCACCGCCGGCCAGTGTGAAATCGGTGTTGGCGCCAACCCCCTGACCCGCAAGGCAGATGAAGTCCAGATCCTGAAGTACTGTGTACACAATGTGGCACACGCCTACGGCAAAACCGCCACCTTCATGCCCAAGCCGGTCGTGGGTGACAACGGTTCCGGCATGCACGTCCACATGTCCCTGAGCAAGGACGGCAAGAACGTCTTTGCCGGTGACAGCTACGCTGGCCTGAGCGAGACTGCCCTGTACTACATCGGCGGTGTCATCAAGCACGCCAAGGCTATCAACGCCTTCACCAACGCCTCCACCAACAGCTACAAGCGTCTGGTTCCAGGCTTCGAAGCCCCGGTTATGCTGGCCTACTCCGCCCGCAACCGCTCCGCTTCCATCCGTATCCCGTACGTAAACAGCCCGAAGGCACGTCGTATCGAGGTACGCTTCCCTGACGCGTCCGCCAACCCATACCTGGCGTTCGCTGCATTGATGATGGCCGGCCTCGATGGCATCCAGAACAAGATCCACCCTGGCGATGCCATGGACAAGGATCTGTACGACCTGCCGAAGGAAGAAGCCCTGAACATTCCGAAGGTTGCTGAAACCCTCGCGGAAGCTCTGGACTGCCTGGAAGCCGACCATGAGTTCCTGACTCGCGGTGGCGTGTTCACCGAAGACATGATCGCAGGTTATGTCGATCTGAAGCGCGGTGAGGTTGAGCGTCTGAACATGACCACTCACCCGGTTGAGTTCGAACTGTACTACTCCTGCTAATCGCAGACGCAACTGATCCTCGGATCACAGCGTGAGAAAGCCCCGCCTCGGCGGGGCTTTTTTTGTGACCCCAGCCACAGTCCCTGTTGCCCTTAACGATATGTAACCCTTTGAACCATCAACACCGTTGAAAACGCCTACCCCGCCATTGATAATCAAATCAAACAATCACCACAGGTTACCGGAATGAACTTACGGCTTGGATTATTCGCTGGCGTGCTCGTTCTCACATCCGCCCCTGCATTCGCAGAGGTCTACAGGAATGTTGATGCCCAGGGCAACGTTATCTTCTCTGACGAACCCTCGGACGGCGCTGAAGAAGTCAGGGTCAAACCAGTTACCACGGTCACTCTCCCCAAGCCGGCGGACGTGCAAGAGCCGGAAAAGCTGCGCCAGGTAGCCGAGGAAGAAGGCTCAGCATACAGCAGCGTCCGGATAGTCGCTCCCAACGACGACGAGGCATTTCACAGCGGCAGTGGCGATGTGGCATTCCGGGTCACCAGCAACCCTGGCCTGAAAGAAGGTCATCGCTATGAAGTCACCCTGGATGGCCAACCCGTGGGCCAGACCACCTCGGATACTGTCACCGTGCGCAACGTATTCCGCGGCACCCATGATGCTGGCGTCAATATCATTGACAAAAATGGCGTGCAGGTAAAAACCGGCGAATCCATCAGCTTTACTATCCATCGCCCCTCCGTTAACAACTGACCCCCAACTCGAGCGCACTATATTGGTGCGCTCGCACCAGAAAAACGCCATACTCTGACCAGCAACGGGGCGTTTTCCGGCATCGTCAGGCTCTCCCGACCTCCAACGCACTAAGCCACAGCGTCCGCGCTGGCGGTTACAGCCGCGTGCCCGTTAACCGGGCACATAACATGAGCCATCCCCTCAAACTGGTTCACTTCTTGCAGAACGGAGGGTATCCCGTTATGCCCATCAACCGAGACAGCAGCATGGCACTCTCACAACTCAAAGCCACCGGCTACAAGAACATCCTGGACAGTCTGACAACGGCCATCCTGGTGCTGGGAGATGGCCTGCGCATCCAGTATCTGAATCCGGCGGCGGAGAGCCTGTTCGAGACTAGCATCACCCGCAGCGAGGGTCTGCCCATCGGGGACATTCTGGTGGACTCGGAAGACGCACTCACCACGCTGCATGCCGCGGCGGACAACGGCCATTCCTACACCCGCCGGGAAGCGGAGTTCGTACTGACCAGCGGCGCGCGTCTTACGGTGGATTACTCCGTGTCCCCGATCAGCCTGGCCCCGATTGAACTGCTGATCGAGATCCAGCCCCGGGACCGGTTGCTCCGCATCAGTCGGGAAGAAGACATCATCTCCCAGCAGGAAACCACCCGCATATTGGTGCGCGGCATGGCCCATGAGATCAAGAATCCGCTTGGCGGCATTCGCGGAGCGGCGCAATTACTGGACCGGGAACTGGACGACGAAGGTCAACGGGAATATACCCAGGTTATCATCGACGAGGCTGATCGCCTGCGCTCCCTCGTCGACCGGATGCTGGGGCCCAACAAGGCCCTGAAACTGGCGCCCACCAACGTCCACGAAGTGCTGGAGCGGGTCAAAACCCTGCTGGAAGCCGAGAGCCGAGGCCGGCTGGCATTCCGCCGCGACTACGACCCCAGCCTGCCGGAATTCGGAGGTGACAAGGAGCAACTGATCCAGGCCTTCCTGAACATTGCCCGTAATGCGATGGAGGCCGCGTTCGAAAACCAGAGCGAACATGCCGAAGGCGAACCGCCGACCATCACTTTCCGCACCCGCGCCCTTCGCCAGTTCACCATCGGTCACAAACGCCACCGCCTGGTGTGCCGCGTGGACGTGATTGATAACGGTCCCGGCATACCACCGGACCTGCTACAGAATGTCTTCTACCCGATGATCAGTGGCCGTGCCAGCGGCACCGGCCTGGGCCTGTCCATCACCCAGAGCATCATCGGACAACATCACGGACTCGTGGAGTGTGAAAGCGAGCCCGGGAAAACCGACTTCATCATCTTCCTGCCCCTGGAGGACAACCAATGAGCCAACCGGCAAACGTCTGGATCATAGACGACGATAAAAGTATTCGCTGGGTGCTGGAGCGCGCCCTGAACCAGGCCGGTATGCAGCCCCGGGTATTTGAGAGCGGTGAAAGCATCATGTTGCGGCTTGAGCACGAACAGCCCGATGCCATTATCAGCGATATCCGCATGCCCGGCGTGGACGGCATCACCCTGCTTTCCCAGATCGTGGATGTGTATCCGGATGTTCCAGTCATCATCATGACGGCTCATTCTGATCTCGAGAGTGCGGTTACCAGTTATCAGACCGGCGCCTTTGAATACCTGCCCAAGCCCTTCGACGTGGATGACGCTGTCGCCCTGGCAAAACGTGCGGTGGCCCACAGCCATGAGCGCCGGGCCACCTCGGAACCCCAGGCAGAGAGTTCGCAGCGCAACACCGAAATTATCGGTGAGGCGCCGGCGATGCAGGAAGTGTTCAGAGCTGTTGGCCGCCTCTCCCACTCCAACATCACCGTGTTGATCAACGGCGAAAGCGGGACTGGCAAGGAACTGGTCGCACAAGCACTTCACAACCACAGCCCGAGAGCCAGCCACCCGTTTATCGCCCTCAACATGGCCGCCATTCCCAAGGACCTGATCGAGTCAGAGCTGTTCGGGCATGAAAAAGGCGCGTTCACCGGCGCAGCAGCAGCAAGGCACGGGCGCTTTGAGCAAGCCAACGGCGGCACCCTGTTCCTGGATGAAATTGGTGATATGCCGGCAGACACCCAGACCCGGCTGTTGCGGGTACTGGCGGATGGCGAATTCTACCGGGTGGGCGGCACCACTCCGATCAAGGTCGACGTGCGCATCATCGCAGCGACACACCAGGACCTGGAAAAGCTGGTCCAGGGCGGTTCTTTCCGGGAAGATCTGTTTCACCGCCTGAACGTGATCCGCGTACACCTGCCCAAACTGGCTGAACGCCGGGAAGACATTCCAAGGTTGATGCAGCACTTCCTGAAACGGGCCGCCAAAGAGCTGACAGTGGAACCCAAGATTCTCCGGCCCGAGGCGGAAGAATACCTGACCACCCTGCCCTGGCCGGGCAACGTCCGCCAACTGGAGAATACCTGTCGATGGCTGACGGTAATGGCCAGTGGCCGCGAAATTCACATTGATGACCTGCCGCCCGAGCTACTCCACCAGGCGGAAACCCCGACCACCGGCCAGACCTGGCAGGAAGGTTTGCACAATTGGGCTGAACAGGAACTTAAACGCGGGCGCAAAGGCATTCTGGATACCGCCGTGCCCGAATTCGAAAAGATCATGATCGAAACGGCGCTCAAACACACGGGCGGTCGGCGTCGGGATGCATCCATTCTGCTGGGATGGGGCAGGAACACGCTGACCCGGAAGATCAACGAACTGGGGATGGACCACCCAGAGGGCGATGAAGACTAGACATTAAGTAAGACGGGGCCGGAAACTCAGTTCCGGCCCCGGTCCGACGACCTGAAGGTAATCAATCAGAACGGGATATCGTCGTCGAAGTCGTCCACCGGCTCAGGCATGCTGCCCTGGGAGGGCTGGCTGTAACCGCCGGACGGCTGCTGCGGCTGGCTAGGCTGCTGATTGGCGGGCGGTGCATTATAATTGGACTGCTGCTGGGGCCGGCCTGCGGGCGCGCCCTGACTCATACCGCCCTCACCACCGCGGCTGTCGAGCATCTGCATCTGGCCATTGATGTCCACCACCACTTCCGTGGTGTAACGATCCTGACCGTCCTGCCCCTGCCATTTGCGGGTCTGAAGCTTACCTTCAATATAGACCTTGGAGCCCTTACGCAGGTACTGGCCGGCCACTTCGGCAATCTTGCCAAACATGACAATGCGGTGCCATTCGGTTTTCGGCACCAACTGACCGGTTTGCCTGTCCTTGTAACTTTCATCCGTGGCAAGGTTCAGGTTTACCACCGCATTGCCATTGGGGGTGTAACGGGTATCCGGGTCCTGCCCCAGATTGCCAATAAGAATGACCTTGTTTACGCCTCGTGCCATGATCTGCTCCTGACTCAGTTTTCAGGGATGACCCAACCTCCTTGCGGGCCTCCGGATTTCAAGAACTGCTACCCTGCCGGACAAATGGAAAGTCCGCAAGTAGCCCCTCATCAAATTGTTGGCGATCCACCTTCAGGTAAGCGGTGTCCGCTTCTTCCAGAATGACCACATCCTGTACCCCGGGAAGCCGCCGGAAGGCATCGTCAATACTATCAAACTGGCTGTGCGCCACTTGTTTTAACTGTACCACGAAACTGGTGGTATAACCCGGGGAAGGCATCGTCAACGCGACCACCAGCCACAACACCAGCACGGCCGCCATCAGCCACAACACTCCGCTGACCCCGACCTGCTCCAGCAGCACACCACCAACAGCACCACCAATAAACGCACCGAGAAACTGAGAAGTGGAGTACACACCCATGGCCGTCCCCTTGCTCGCCGCTGGTGATTCCTTGCTGATCAGCGAAGGCAGGGAGGCTTCAAGCAGGTTGAACGCCATGAAGAAGAAGAACAGCACCGCCCAGGCCGCCATCAGGCTGACGCTGACCTGTGCCAGACCAGCCGTTGCCAGCGTTAACAAGGCGATGGCACCGCACAACACCGGCTTCATCTTGCGCTTTTTCTCGCCAATGATGATAAAAGGCACCATGGCAAAGAACGAAGTCACCACAACCGTCAGGTAGAACCACCAGTGGGAGGAAGATGCCAGGCCCAACTGATCCTGCAACAGGGTAGGAAACACCAGGAAAATGGCGGTCAGCGCCAGGTGGAGGGCGAAAATCCCGAAGTCCAGACGCAGCAGGCGACCGTCGGACAGCACCCTGGACAGCATGGCCCTGGCCGGCCGGGTATCCGCACTGATCTTGTGCTGGTGCGGGGTCGGCACCAGGCGCCAGACGATCACCATGGCCACCAGCGCCAGCAGGGCCGTCAGGTAAAACAGGCCTGACAGGCCAAACGCGGATCCAATCAGGGGACCAAGCACCAGGGAGACGGAAAACGACAGGCCGATGGAAATGCCCACCGTTGCCATCGCCTTGGTTCGCTCCTCTTCCCGCGTCAGGTCACTGAGCAGGGCCATCAATACACTGGCGATAGCCCCGGCGCCCTGAAGAATCCGTCCTGCGATAACAACGTATATGGAATCGGTCGATGCAGCGACAAGACTGCCCCCGGCAAACAGGATCAGGCCGATGTAGATCATGCGCTTGCGACCCACCCGGTCCGACAGCAGACCAAATGGAATCTGCAGCAGGGCCTGGCTCAGGCCGTAGGCGCCAATGGCCAGACCAATCAGGGCCGGAGTCGAGCCCCTTAGGTCGTCGCCTAACAGGACAAACACCGGCATCACCATGAACAGGCCCAGCATCCGCATGGCATAAACCGATGCCAACGCCGCTACTGATCGCCTTTCAAGTGCATTCATGGGGGAGCCTTTCATCAATTCGGTTTCTGGCGGATAACCGCCTTTCCGGAAACCGCGCATTGTACCAGAACACGGTTCGCCACGGCACAGTGAACAATCGCGTAGTCACTTACCCTCACGGCTTTCGCCGGGCGGGGTATAACACGGTATAATCCCGTTTTTTCTTCGAGCGAGGTGTTATGGATCATATCCAGATCAAAGGGGCGCGGACCCACAACCTGAAGAACATCGACCTGGATATGCCGAGGGACAAGCTGATCGTAATCACCGGCCTGTCCGGCTCCGGCAAATCGTCCCTTGCCTTTGACACCCTTTACGCCGAGGGCCAGCGCCGCTACGTGGAATCTCTGTCCACCTACGCGCGCCAGTTTCTCTCTATGATGGAAAAACCGGATGTGGACCACATCGAAGGTCTGTCGCCGGCGATTTCCATTGAGCAGAAGTCCACGTCCCACAACCCACGCTCCACCGTGGGCACCATCACCGAAATCTACGATTATCTGCGGTTGCTGTTCGCCCGCGCAGGAGAACCCCGCTGCCCCGACCACGGCCAACCCCTGGAAGCCCAGACCGTCAGCCAGATGGTGGATCAGGTCATGGCGATGCCCGAGGACAGTAAGCTGATGATCCTTGCGCCGGTTATCCGCGACCGTAAGGGCGAACACCTCCAGGTGGTGGAGACCATGCGCAGCCAGGGCTTTATCCGGCTGCGTATCGACGGCACGGTGTATGACATCGATGACCTGCCGACGCTGGATAAAAAACGCAAACACCAGATCGATGTGGTCGTCGACCGTTTCAAGGTCAAGCCCGGTCTGGAACAACGGCTGGCGGAAAGCTTCGAGACCGCGCTGGCCCTGGCCGATGGTATTGCACTGGTCGCCCCCATGAGCGGCGAAGGCGAAGAACATACGTTTTCTGCCCGCTATGCCTGCACTCAGTGCGGCTACTCCCTCAGCGAGCTGGAGCCCCGACTTTTCTCCTTCAACAACCCCGCCGGCGCCTGCCCGACTTGCGACGGCCTGGGCGTTAAACAGTTCTTCGACCCCGAGAAAATCGTCCAGCATCCGGAAGCCAAGTTGGCGGCAGGCGCCATCAAGGGCTGGGATCGCCGGGCAGTCTATTATTTCCAGATGCTGACCAGCGTCGCCGAACACTATGGCGTCGACATGGAAACGCCTTGGGAGGATTTACCTGAGGATTTCCGCCAGACGCTGCTGTACGGCTCAGGTAGCGAGGATATCCCCTTCCGCTACGTCAATTCCCGTGGCCACATTATGGAAAAGGCCCATCCGTTTGAAGGGATCCTGCCCAACCTTGAGCGCCGCTACCGGGAAACTGAATCCCAAAGCATGCGAGAAGAACTCGCGCGCAACCTGAGCACGCAACCCTGCAAGGACTGCCACGGCTCACGCCTGCGTCGTGGTGCACGCCACGTGTTCGTCGAAGAGCACAATATTTCCGACGTCACCCACCTGCCGGTGGGGGACGCTCACGATTATTTCGAGACCCTGTCCCTGCCGGGTCGCAAGGGCGAGATTGCCGAGAAAATCCTCAAGGAAGTTCGTCAGCGCCTGCAGTTCCTGGTTAACGTCGGCCTGGAATACCTCACACTGGAGCGCAGTGCCGACACACTCTCTGGCGGTGAGGCCCAGCGCATCCGCCTAGCCAGTCAGATTGGCGCCGGCCTGGTCGGCGTGATGTATATCCTCGACGAACCTTCTATCGGCCTGCACCAGCGCGACAACGATCGCCTGCTGGCCACGCTGACCCATCTTCGGGATCTCGGCAATACCGTGATCGTCGTAGAGCATGACGAAGATGCCATTCGCGCAGCCGACCACGTCATAGACATAGGGCCCGGTGCCGGCGTCCACGGCGGCAAGATCATTGCCCAGGGAACCCCCGAAGACATCATTGGCAACAACGACTCCCTCACCGGGCAATACCTGAATGGCACCCGCGAAATCGCCATCCCGGCCACCCGAAACACCGGAAGCGGCAAACAGCTGACTCTCACCGGTGCCAGTGGCAACAACCTGCAGGAGGTTACTCTCAATATTCCGCTGGGGATTATGACCTGCGTGACTGGCGTGTCCGGTTCCGGTAAGTCGACCCTGATTAACGGGACGCTTTACCCGGTTGCCGCCGCCAAGCTGAACAAGGCGACAAGCCTGACCCACGCACCCTATGAAAAGCTCAAGGGCCTGGATCATCTGGACAAGGTCATAGACATTGACCAAAGCCCCATCGGTCGGACACCACGTTCAAACCCGGCCACGTATACCGGACTGTTTACTCCGATCCGGGAACTCTTTGCCGGCACTCAGGAAGCGCGGAGCCGGGGCTACAAGCCCGGCCGCTTCAGCTTCAACGTCAAGGGCGGACGCTGCGAAGCCTGCCAGGGCGACGGCGTGATCAAGGTTGAGATGCACTTTCTCCCGGACGTGTACGTTCCCTGCGATGTCTGCAAGGGCAAGCGCTACAACCGGGAAACCCTGGAAGTCCGCTACAAAGGCAAGAATATCCACGAAGTACTGGAGATGACGGTCGAGGAAGGCCGGGAATTCTTTGATCCCGTTCCCTTTATTGCCCGCAAGCTACAGACCCTGATCGACGTCGGCCTGTCCTACATCCGCCTGGGCCAGAGCGCTGTCACCCTGTCAGGGGGCGAAGCCCAGCGGGTCAAACTGGCAAAAGAACTGTCCAAGCGGGACACCGGCAAGACCCTCTACATTCTGGACGAACCCACCACGGGCCTGCATTTCTATGACATCCAGCAGCTACTGACTGTACTCCAGCGCCTACGCGACCACGGCAATACCATTATCGTGATCGAGCACAACCTGGACGTTATCAAGACCGCCGACTGGATTGTCGATCTTGGGCCAGAGGGCGGCTCCGGTGGCGGCCAGATCATCGCTGAAGGTACTCCAGAACAAGTCGCCGAAAACACCAGGTCCCACACGGGACACTACCTGAAACCTATGCTGGCGAAATAAGAACGGCTGTATCTGTGCAGCCCCGACGGGGCTGGGGCGGGATGTCTTTTCTGACGGAACAAAGGTGTCTGAGCGCAGCGAGTTCTTTTTCCATAAGAAAAGACATCCCGCCCCCGCCCCAACCCGCCAACAAACAGGCTAGCCACACAACCGCCGGTTCAAATTGTTTTTCTTCAGACCAAAAAAAGCCGGAGGTCTCCCCCCGGCTTTTTTACTGGACAATTCCGAAGAATTTACTCTTCGTCGTCGTCCACCTCTTCCGCTTCGATATCCAGCGGACGGCCAACCAGCTCGACGAATGCCATCGGGGCATTGTCGCCGGCACGGAAGCCGCACTTCAGGATACGAAGGTAACCACCCGGACGCTCGCTATAGCGGGGACCCAGCTCATCAAAGAGCTTGGCAACCGCAGCATCGTTGCGCAGGCGAGAAAACGCCAGACGACGATTCGCGACCGAATCATTCTTTGAGAGCGTGATCAAAGGCTCAGCTACACGACGAAGCTCTTTGGCTTTCGGCAGCGTTGTCTTGATCAGCTCGTGTTCAACCAGTGACGCAGTCATGTTACGGAACATGGCCTTGCGATGCGCACTGGTCCTGCTGAACTTACGACCACTCTTACGATGACGCATTGCTCTTATTCCTTACCTTAAACTAATCGGCGATTAACCGCCCAGAACCCGGTCGTCGCCACGGAGGCTTGCCGGCGGCCAGTTATCAAGACGCATACCCAGTGACAGACCACGGGACGCAAGCACGTCCTTGATCTCGGTCAGCGACTTTTTACCAAGGTTAGGCGTCTTCAGCAGCTCAACTTCAGTGCGCTGAATCAGATCGCCGATGTAGTAGATGTTCTCAGCCTTCAAGCAGTTAGCTGAACGCACTGTCAATTCCAGATCATCCACCGGACGCAGCAGAATCGGATCAATTTCTTCCTCTTCCTCCACGCGCTCGGGTTCTTTCTCGTGATCGAAATCAACAAACACCGCCAGTTGCTGCTGGAGGATGGTGGCCGCCCGGCGAATCGCTTCTTCCGGATCGATCGTACCATTGGTTTCCAGATCAATAACCAGCTTGTCCAGGTCGGTGCGCTGCTCTACCCGTGCACTTTCCACGGCGTAGGCGACACGACGAACCGGGCTGAAGGTTGCATCCAGCTGCAGGCGTCCGATAGCGCGAGTTTCGTCCTCGTCCAGACCCCGCTGATCGGCTGGCTCATAGCCACGACCACGAGCAACCTTGAGACGCATGTTCACTTCACCCTTTTCACTGAGGTGACAGATCACATGATCCGGGTTGGTGATCTCGACATCATGATCCAGCTTGATATCTCCGGCTGTGACGGCGCCCGGGCCTTTCTTGCTGAGTGTAACCTCAGCTTCATCCCGACCGCCCATCTTGACAGCTACGCCCTTGAGATTCAGAAGAATCTCAATAACGTCTTCCTGGACACCCTCGATTGCGCTGTACTCATGCAGAACGCCGTCAATCTGTGCTTCGGTAATCGCACAGCCCGGCATTGAGGACAAGAGTATACGACGCAGTGCGCTACCCAGGGTATGACCGAAACCTCTTTCCAGAGGCTCCAGCGTCACCTTGGCACGCATGGCGCTTGATTCCTTCACGTCAATGGTACGAGGTGTCAATAACTCATGTACTGAACGCTGCATAGACGCCCCTATCTGCTCTCGTTGCTAACTGGGCTTTACTTCGAGTAAAGCTCGACGATGAGGTTCTCGTTGATGTCGGCCGGCAGTTCAGTACGCTCAGGCACTGACCTGTAAACGCCGGACATCTTGCTGGCGTCGACCTCTACCCAGCTCACCGGTGCGCGGCTTGCAGACAGATCCAGCGCGCCTTTAACGCGAAGCTGGTTTTTTGCCTTCTCACGCACACTCACAACATCACCCGGCTTAACCTGGTAGGAAGGAATGTTCACTACCTTGTCGTTGACCAGGATCGCCTTGTGAGAAACGAGCTGACGGGACTCAGCACGGGTAGAACCAAAACCCATGCGGTATACAACGTTGTCGAGACGGCCTTCCAAAAGCTGCAGCAGGTTTTCACCGGTTGCGCCTTTGATACGGGCAGCCTCTTTGTAGTAATTACGGAACTGCTTTTCGAGCACACCGTAAATACGACGAACTTTCTGTTTTTCACGAAGCTGAACGCCGTATTCGGACAAACGACTGCGACGCGCGCCGTGCATACCCGGCGGAGTCTCAATGTTGCATTTCGAATCGAGCGCGCGAACACCGCTCTTCAGAAAAAGATCTGTCCCTTCACGACGAGACAGCTTGCACTTCGGGCCTATATAACGAGCCATAATTCACTGTCTCCTGTGTTAGACGCGGCGCTTTTTGGGCGGACGACAGCCGTTATGGGGAATCGGCGTCACATCAGTGATGTTGGTGATCTTGTACCCGCAGCCATTCAGCGCGCGTACAGCGGATTCACGTCCGGGCCCAGGACCCTTAACCTCTACGTCCAGGTTTTTAAGGCCGTATTCAGCAGCCGCATTACCGGCTCTTTCAGCTGCTACCTGCGCAGCAAAAGGTGTACTCTTGCGTGACCCACGGAAACCGGAACCACCAGAGGTAGCCCAGGACAGGACGTTGCCCTGACGGTCAGAAATGGTCACGATAGTGTTGTTGAAGGACGCGTGAATGTGCGCGACGCCATCAACAACCGTCTTTTTCACCTTTTTACGGGTACGTGTACCTGGCTTTGCCATGTTTGCCTACCTGTTACTTACGAATAGGTTTGCGAGGACCTTTACGGGTGCGGGCGTTGGTCTTGGTGCGCTGGCCACGGACCGGAAGGCCATGACGATGACGCAGACCACGGTGACATCCGAGATCCTTCAAACGCTTGATGTTCATCTGTACTTCACGACGCAGATCGCCTTCGACAGACACCTTGCCCACTTCAGTACGAAGGGATTCAAGTTGCTCGTCGGACAGGTCCTTGACCTTGACGTCCGGCTTGACGCCGGTTGCATCGCAAAGCTTTTGGGCTGTTGTCTTGCCAACACCAAAGATGTAGGTCAGCGAGATAACAGCATGTTTGTTATCGGGTATATTGACACCGGCTATACGTGCCATCCAAATTACTCCGCGTTCAAAGCTTTGCTGTGTGAATTTTCCGCCACAAAAAGGGCGCGAAATAATAGCGCCTGACCCCATTCAGAGTCAAGCGCTATCATTCCGAAACCCTGCAATGTCAGGAAGGCTTCCCGAAGGAATCAGCCCTGGCGCTGCTTGTGACGAGGCTCCGAGCAAATGACTCGTACCGAGCCATTGCGACGAATTACTTTGCAGTTACGGCAAATTTTCTTTACCGAAGCGCGTACTTTCATTGTCGACTCCAGTTTTCAAGGGGAACGGTTTTAACCGTTCCGACCATAGCCCTTGAGATTGGATTTCTTCATCAACGAATCATATTGATGAGACATCAGGTGCGACTGAACCTGCGCCATGAAATCCATCACCACGACTACAACAATCAGCAGTGAGGTACCACCCAGATAGAACGGTACATTCCCGGCCACCATCAGGAACTGAGGGAACAGGGAAACTGCTGCAATGTACATTGCACCGAACAGAGTCAGCCGGGTCAGAACGCCGTCGATATACTTGGCCGTCTGATCACCGGGACGAATGCCCGGAATAAACGCTCCAGAGCGCTTGAGGTTATCCGCAACTTCTTTCGGGTTGTACATCAGCGCCGTGTAGAAGAAGCAGAAGAATACCACTGCTGCCGCAAACAGGATGATGTACAGGGGCTGGCTTGGCGCCAGTGCCTGGGAGATATCACTCAGCCACTCCATGCCTTCGCCCTGACCAAACCACTGCCCCAGCGATGCCGGGAACAACAGGATGGAAGACGCGAAGATGGGCGGAATAACACCGGCCATATTAACCTTCAGCGGCAGATGGCTGGACTGCTGGGCAAATACCCGGCGGCCCTGCTGACGCTTGGCGTAGTTGATAGTCAGACGCCGCTGACCTCGCTCCATGAACACCACGAAACCAACCACGGCAATCGCCAGCACACCAATGCCCAGAACAACGAGCAGACTCATCTCGCCATTCCGCGCCTGCTCAAGGGTCTGACCGATAGCACCGGGCAAACCGGCAACGATCCCGGCGAAAATCAGCAGGGAAATACCGTTACCGACGCCACGCTCGGTGATCTGCTCACCCAGCCACATCATGAAGACGGCACCACAAACGAAGGACACAACCGCCACAAAGTGGAAGCTGAAGCTGTCGTTAAAGGTGACGCCCTGAGATGCCAGACCGACAGAAATACCGAAGCCCTGAACCAGGGCCAGGATAACCGTACCATACCGCGTGTACTGGCTGATCTTGCGACGACCAGCCTCGCCCTCTTTCTTCAGCTGCTCAAGCTGCGGACTGACCGCTGTCATGAGCTGCATGATAATAGAGGCAGAGATATACGGCATGATACCGAGTGCGAAGATACTCATGCGCTCAAGCGCACCACCGGAAAACATGTTGAACAGACTCAGGATCGTGCCCTGATTCTGATCGAACAACGCCGCCAGGCGGTCAGGGTTAATACCCGGCACCGGTATATGGGCACCGATACGGTACACCAACAATGCCAGGAAGACGAACCAGAGCCGCGAACGCAGCTCTGCCAGTCCTTTTCCCGCGCCCGCAGGCAATGATGCTGTCTTGGCCATTTAGTCCTCGACTCGCCTTAGTCTTCGACTTTTCCACCCGCGGCAGCAATCGCCTCGCGTGCGCCCTTGGTCACTCGCAGACCTTTTACGGTCACCGCCCGACTCAGTTCGCCGGAAAGGATAACCTTGGCTTCGCGAATTTCTTCACGAACAATGTCTGCTTTCTTGAGTGCTTCGAGGTCAACTACGTCACCCTCTACCTTCGCCAGTTCATTCAGGCGAATTTCAGCAACATAACGCTGCTGACGAGAAGTGAAACCAAACTTCGGCAGACGGCGGGCCAACGGCTGCTGACCACCCTCGAAACCGGGAGCAACACTGCCACCGGAACGGGCTTTCAGACCCTTGTGACCACGGCCACCGGTTTTACCGAGACCGCTACCGATACCGCGACCTACGCGCTTGGCAGCAGGACGTGAACCGGGATCCGGACTAAGTTCGTTCAGACGCATCTTAGTTCTCCTCAACCCGAACCAGGTAATCAACCCGGTTGATCATGCCGCGGATGGAAGGCGTATCTTCCACTTCCACGGTGTGACCGATTTTACGAAGACCCAGGCCCTTGACGCACAGTTTGTGCTTGGGCTGGCAGCCGATGGGGCTGCGGGTCAGAGTTACTTTGATCGTTTTTGCGTTCGCCATGACTTCAACCCAGAATCTCTTCCACGGTTTTACCGCGCTTGGCTGCAATATCCTCAGGCGCCTGTGTCGCCTGGAGACCCTTGATGGTGGAACGTACCACGTTCACCGGGTTGGTAGACCCGTAACACTTGGACAGTACGTTCTGAACACCCGCGACTTCCAGTACCGCACGCATCGCACCACCGGCGATGATACCTGTACCTTCAGAGGCTGGCTGCATGTAGACCTTGGAGCCGCCATGCTGAGCCTTGACCGGGTATTGCAGAGTGGTGCCGTCCAGCGGAACCTCTACCATGTTCTTGCGTGCGGCTTCCATGGCCTTCTGGATGGCGACCGGCACTTCACGCGCCTTGCCACGACCAAAACCAACGCGACCTTTACCATCACCCACTACAGTCAGTGCGGTGAAGGCGAAAATACGGCCGCCTTTTACAACCTTGGCGACACGATTGACCTGAACCAGCTTCTCCTGGAGCTCAGGCGCCTTCTGTTCGTTAACGCTCATCTTCTCCACCTCTTAGAATTGCAAGCCAGCTTCACGGGCTGCGTCGGCCAGAGCCTGGACCCGACCGTGATAACGGTAACCGGAGCGGTCAAAAGCAACGCTCTCTACACCTGCTGCCTTGGCACGCTCAGCAATCAGCTGACCGACCTTTTTGGCAGCTTCCACGTTACCGGTTGCACCCTGGCGCAGTTCCTTATCCAACGTGGAGGCAGTGGCAATAACCTTGCTGCCATCTGCAGTTGTAACCTGGGCGTACATGTGACGCGGCGTGCGGTGAACGCACAGGCGGTCGGTACCCAGCTTACGGATCTTCATGCGCACTTTGCGTGCGCGACGCAATCTTTCGTTATTCGCGCTCATAGTCCCGCCTTATTTCTTCTTGGCTTCTTTGCGTCTGACCTGCTCATCCGCATAACGCACACCCTTGCCTTTATAAGGCTCTGGCGGACGGAATGCGCGGACTTCCGCAGCGACCTGGCCAACCTGTTGCTTGTCGATTCCGCGAATCACAACTTCCGTATTAGACGGAGTTTCAGCGGTAATCCCCTCGGGCAGCTCATACTCGACCGGGTGCGAAAAACCCAGTGTCAGGTTGAGCTTCTTACCTTGCGCCTGGGCACGGTAACCTACGCCCGTCAGCGCGAGCTTACGCTCCCAGCCTGTAGAGACACCGGTCACCATGTTGTTGACCAGTGCACGGGTAGTACCAGCAAGAGCGCGGGACTGTTTGGCACCATCGCGGGCCACAAAGCGAAGAACGTTTTCTTCCTGCTTTACTTCTACCGCCTGGTGAATGGTGATTTGAAGCGCTCCCTTGGAGCCCTTCACATTAATTTCCTGTCCGTTCAGCTTAACCTCAACACCGGAAGGCAGCACGACAGGATTATTGGCAACCCTGGACATGTGATTCTCCTAGAATACGGTGCAGATGACTTCGCCACCCACGCCGGCAGCTCGTGCGGCGCGGTCTGTCATAACGCCCTTGGACGTTGAGACAATCGCGACTCCCAGACCACCGGATACTTTCGGCAGTTCCCCAGCGCCTTTGTACTGGCGCAGACTCGGACGGCTGACCCGCTTGATCTCTTCAATAACCGGCTTGCCGCCGAAATATTTCAGAGTAATCGTCAGCTCGGGCTTCGCGTCAGCTGAAACGGAAAAATCTTCAACGTAACCTTCGTCCTTCAGGACCTGGGCCACGGAGATCTTCATCTTTGAAGACGGCATGGCCACGTCGGCCTTCTGTGCCATCTGTGCGTTACGAATACGCGTAAACATATCCGCAAGCGTATCTTGCATACTCATTGGTATGAGGCTCCTGATCTTTTTAGTTGTGCAGCGGCGTGCCGCACCGCTTACCAACGGGCACCTGACCTGGTGGTCAGGGTGCCAGTCTTACCAGCTTGCCTTGGTCAGACCCGGTACGTCACCGCGCATGCCGTATTCACGGAGCTTGATCCGTGAAAGCTCGAACTTGCGCAGAACGCCGTGGGGGCGACCAGTCACCTGGCAACGATTACGAAGACGTGAGGGGCTGGCATCACGAGGAAGCTGTTGCAGCTTCATCTGTGCGTCCCAACGCTCTTCATCGCTGGTATTCGGGTTCTTGATAATCGCCTTGAGCTCAGCACGCTTCGCTGCAAACTTCGCAACGGTCTTCTCGCGCTTGAGCTCACGGTTCTTCATGGAAACCTTAGCCATTACACTCGTTCCTTATTTCTTGAACGGAAAGCCAAAGGCTTTCAACAGTTCGCGACCTTCGTCGTCGGTACCGGCAGTGGTGGTAATGGTGATGTCCAGACCACGGATCTTGTCGACTTTGTCGTACTCGATCTCAGGGAAAATGATCTGCTCACGCACACCCATGCTGTAGTTACCGCGACCGTCGAACGATTTGGGGTTCAGACCGCGGAAGTCACGAACGCGGGGAACCGCGATGTGAACCAGACGATCAAAGAAATCCCACATACGCTCACCACGCAGGGTAACCTTACAACCGATAGGCCAACCTTCACGAATCTTGAAACCCGCGACGGATTTACGTGCCTTGGTAACAACCACTTTTTGACCCGCCAGGCGCTCAAGATCCGCCACGGCATTCTCAATCAGCTTCTTGTCACCAACCGCTTCGCCGACACCCATGTTCAGGGTGATCTTTTCGATACGCGGCACCTGCATAATGTTCTTGTAGCCGAACTCTTTCTGCAGGGCGGGTACCACTTCCTTACTGTACTGCTCTTTCATGTTAAGCATCGTAACCACCACCGCTTACTGGTTATCGACAGCTTCGTTCGTGGACTTGAAGATCCGCACTTTGGCGCCGTCTTCCTTGATCTGGAAGCCTACGCGATCGGCTTTGCCGGTCTGCGGATTAAAAATAGCCACGTTGGAAGCCTGGATAGGTGCTTCTTTTTCGACGATGCCACCTGGGGTGCCCAGCATCGGGTTCGGCTTGGTGTGCTTCTTCATCATGTTGATGCCAGAAACAATCACTCGGCCATCGTCCTGAACCTTCAGGACTTTACCACGTTTGCCTTTATCTTTCCCCGTGGTGACGATTACTTCGTCATCTCGTTTGATCTTTTTCATAACCGGCCTCTGGTCCTTAAAGTACTTCGGGTGCCAGTGAGATAATCTTCATGAACTTCTCGTTACGCAGTTCACGGGTAACCGGTCCGAAGATACGGGTACCAATGGGAGCGTCCTGATTGTTCAGAAGTACCGCCGCGTTACCGTCAAAACGGATCAGCGACCCGTCCGGACGACGCACACCCTTGCGGGTACGTACTACAACAGCCTTCAGGACCTGGCCTTTCTTCACCTTGCCGCGGGGGATGGCTTCCTTAACGGTTACCTTGATGATATCCCCAACGCTTGCATAACGCCGGTGTGAACCGCCCAGGACCTTGATGCACATCACCTGACGCGCACCGCTGTTATCCGCGACTTCAAGCATTGTTTGAGTCTGAATCATGGTTGTTCTCCGGGCGAATTACACCTTGGATGCACGTTCGGTAACTTCCACCAGAGCCCAACTTTTGGTCTTCGAGACCGGACGGGTTTCCTGGATCGTTACGGTGTCACCGATGTTGCACTGGTTGCTCTCATCGTGAGCATGAATCTTGGTTGAGCGCTTCATGTACTTACCGTACAGAGGGTGCTTCACCTGGCGCTCAACCAGGACAACGATGGATTTCTCCATCTTGTTGCTCACGACCTTGCCGCTCAGAGTTCTGGCAGTTTGGGTAGCTTCGGTCATGTCACTGTCCTGCCTTTTCATTCAATACTGTTTTCACGCGAGCAATATCGCGCTTCACATTGCCGAGAAGGTGAGACTGATTCAGCTGACCTGTCGCCTTGCGCATGCGCAGGTTGAACTGCTCCTTCAGGAGGTCGATCAGCTCGTTGTTCAGCTCCTCGACTGACTTATCACGCAGCTCTGTTGCTTTCATCACATCACCGTCCTCGTTACAAAGGTGGTCTGTACCGGCAATTTGGCCGCAGCAAGAGTGAATGCGTCACGAGCGATTTCCTCGGAAACACCTTCCATCTCATAAAGCATCCGGCCAGGCTGGATTTCAGCCACCCAATACTCGACAGAACCCTTACCTTTACCCATTCGTACTTCAAGCGGTTTGCTGGAGATCGGCTTGTCCGGGAAAATCCGGATCCAGATCTTACCGCCCCGCTTGATGCGACGAGTCATGGTACGACGCGCTGCCTCAATCTGGCGCGCAGTTATACGCCCACGGGTAGTCGCCTTCAATCCGTATTCACCGAAGCTCACCTTGTTAGCGCGGTGAGCGAGACCGGTATTACGGCCTTTCATTACCTTGCGAAATTTGGTGCGTTTTGGTTGCAGCATAAGAGTGCCCCTTTACTTAGAACCTTTCTTCCCAGAGGCTTTCTTGTCAGCACGGACCTGCTCCATACCACCAAGAATCTCACCTTTGAAGATCCATACCTTGACGCCGATAACGCCGTAAGTGGTATGCGCTTCGTAGGTTGCGTAATCAATATCTGCACGCAGAGTGTGCAGAGGTACACGACCTTCGCGATACCACTCGGAACGCGCGATTTCAGCACCCCCGAGACGTCCACCTACCTGGATCTTGATACCCTTCGCGCCCTGGCGCATGGCGTTCTGTACCGCACGCTTCATAGCGCGACGGAACATCACACGACGCTCCAGCTGGCCGGCAACGTTTTGCGCTACCAGGCGGGCATCCAGGTCCGGCTTGCGGACTTCTTCGATGTTGATGTGCACGGGCACACCCATCATGTCGCTAACTTCGCGACGCAGACGATCAACATCTTCACCCTTCTTACCGATAACAATACCGGGACGGGCAGTATGGATCGTGATACGGGCGTTCTGAGCAGGGCGCTCGATCACAATCTTGCTGACAGACGCCTTCACAAGACGCTTGTCAAGGAATGCACGAACCTGAATATCGTTCAACAGGTTGTTCGCGTATTCCTGCTTTTCGGCATACCACACTGAGTTGTGCTCTTTGATCACACCCAGGCGAATGCCGGTTGGATTTACTTTATGACCCATCTGAGCATCTCCTACTTGTCGGCGACCTTGACGGTGATATGGCAGGTGCGCTTGAAAATCCGGTCAGCGCGCCCCTTGGCTCGAGCTTTGATTCGCTTGAGCGTCGGACCCTCATCCACCATCACGGTGGAAACCCGCAGTTCGTCAACGTCCAGACCTTCGTTGTGCTCAGCGTTGGCGATGGCAGACTCAAGAGCTTTCTTGATGACTGTTGCCGCCTTTTTTGGGCTGAAAGTCAGAATGTTTAGGGCGTCCTCAACAGCCTTGCCGCGTACTTGGTCAGCGACAAGACGTGCTTTCTGAGCTGAGAGGCGAGCGCCCTTATACTTGGCTGCTACTTCCATTTCTATTACCTCAGAATCAGCGTTTAGCTTTCTTGTCGGCCGCATGACCACGATAAGTACGCGTTGCCGCGAACTCACCCAGCTTATGTCCAACCATATCTTCGGTGACATAAACCGGCACGTGCTGCTTGCCGTTGTGGACTGCAATGGTCAGGCCTACCATCTCCGGAAAAACTGTTGACCGGCGCGACCAGGTCTTGATCGGCCGCTTGTCGTTAGCTTCCAGAGCTGCCTCGACCTTCTTCAACAGATGCAGGTCTATAAAAGGACCTTTCTTTAAAGAACGTGGCACAGCAATTACCTCTATGTAGTCGTTTACTTGGCCGAACGACGACGTACTATCATCTTGTCAGTACGCTTGTTCTTACGAGTCTTATGCCCTTTGGTCGGAACACCCCAAGGAGTAACAGGGTGACGCCCGCCAGAGGTACGCCCTTCACCACCACCATGTGGGTGGTCAACTGGGTTCATAGCAACACCACGTACTGTTGGACGTTTACCGCGCCAACGTGATGCACCCGCTTTACCAAGCTGCTTGAGGCTGTGCTCGCTGTTGGACACTTCGCCCAACGTTGCACGACAGTCAACAAGCACCTTACGCATTTCACCTGAGCGCAGGCGGATGGTGGCATATGCACCTTCACGCGCTACCAGCTGTACGGATGCGCCCGCGGAGCGAGCCAGCTGGGCACCTTTGCCAGGCTTGAGTTCGACGCAGTGGATCACGGAACCAACCGGAATATTCCGGAGCGGAAGCGTGCTGCCCACTTTAATCGGCGCGTCGATACCGGAACGCACAGGATCTCCGATCTGCATACCTTTGGGAGCGATGATGTAACGACGCTCGCCATCGGCGTACTTCAGGAGCGCGATGTGCGCAGAGCGGTTAGGATCATACTCCAGGCGTTCAATAGTCGCCGGAATACCATCTTTGGTCCGCTTGAAATCAATTACGCGGTAGTGCTGCTTGTGGCCACCACCAACGTGACGGGTAGTGATGCGACCAAAATGGTTACGACCACCCGACTTACTCTTAGTTTCTACCAACGGCTCGTAAGGGCGCCCCTTGTGCAGATCAGGGTTGTAGAGCTTTACAACGTGACGGCGGCCGGCAGATGTTGGCTTGGTTTTGACGATCGGCATATTACGACCCCTTTACCTTATTCCACATCCAGAAAATCGATGTCCTGACCTTCCGCAAGCTTTACATAAGCCTTACGCAGATCATTACGCTTGCCGAAACCGCGGATGGTACGCTTGAGCTTACCCTTACGGTTCAGAACCTGAACACCTTCGACGGTGACGTTGAACAGCTGCTCAACGGCTTTTTTGATCTCGGGCTTAGTCGCATCAGGTGCTACACGAAACACGACCTGATTGCTTTCCGCCACCAGAGACGCTTTCTCTGATACGTGCGGTCCCAGAAGAACCTTGTAAATACGTTCCTGATTCATCCCAGCATCTCCTCGATCTTCTTCAGAGCGGGAACAGTCACAACGACTTTCTCGAAGGCAACCAGGCTAACCGGGTCCAGTCCTGCAACGTCACGCACGTCAACGTGCGGAATGTTACGGGAGGCCAGGTGCAGATTCTGCTCAACGTTGTCGGACAGAATCAGGGCGTTATTCACACCGATGTCCTTCAGCTTGGCGTTGAAAGCCTTGGTTTTGGGGGTGTCGACATTCATGTCGTCAACCACAACCAAACGCTCCTGGCGAACCAGCTCGGAAAAAATAGAGCGCATCGCTGCGCGGTACATCTTGCGGTTGACCTTCTGCTCGAAGTCACGAGGCTTGGCAGCAAAGGTCACACCACCGGAGCGCCAGATCGGGCTACGGATTGTACCTGCACGAGCACGACCTGTGCCCTTCTGACGCCAGGGCTTCTTACCACCGCCACTGACTTCTGAACGTGTTTTCTGAGCCTTGGTGCCCTGACGGCTAGCTGCCATGTATGCAGTAACCACCTGGTGAACCAGCGACTCGTTAAAATCTTTGGCGAATGCGGCATCGGAAACAGAGATTCCCTTGCCGCTACCTGTAATAGTCAATTCCATCGCACCGCTCCTCAGGCTTTAACTGCAGGCTTGATGACAACGTTACCGCCAGTCGCGCCGGGAACGGCACCACTTACCAGCAGCAGGTTGCGCTCGGCGTCGACGCGGACGACCTTCAGGTTCTGCACAGTTACCTGCGCGTTGCCCATCTGGCCCGCCATCTTCTTGCCCTTGAATACCTTGCCCGGAGTCTGGTTCTGACCAATGGAACCCGGAGCACGATGCGACAGTGAGTTACCGTGGGTCGCGTCCTGCATGGAAAAGTTCCAGCGCTTAACACCGCCCTGGAAACCTTTACCCTTGGACTGACCAGTGGCATCAACAACCTGACCGTCTTCGAAGACAGAAGCCGTGATCTCGCCGCCGGCTACCAGGTCTTCACCTTCGCCATCAGCCAGACGGAACTCCCACATACCGCGACCAGCTTCAACGCCGGCTTTGGCATAGTGGCCTGCTTCGCTCTTGGTCACACGAGAGGAACGACGAGCACCGACGGTTACCTGAACCGCGCGATAACCATCGCTTTCAAGAGTTTTGAGCTGGGTAATGCGGTTGGGCTCAACCTCAATTACCGTAACGGGCAGCGCCTGCCCATCTTCCGTAAAAATACGGGTCATACCGGCCTTACGACCGACAACACCAATTGCCATGTTTCACCTCTTAAGTGTACGGGGCTCTCACCCTCTATGGCCTTATGACAGTTACACAGACTAAGCCGGGGCTTAGCCGAGGCTGATCTGAACGTCTACACCTGCTGCCAGGTCCAGCTTCATCAAAGCATCTACTGTCTTTTCCGTCGGCTCAACAATGTCGAGCAAACGCTTATGAGTACGAATTTCATACTGATCGCGCGCGTCTTTGTTGACGTGCGGGGAGATCAGAATGGTGTACTTTTCCTTCCGCGTCGGCAGAGGGATTGGCCCACGCACCTGAGCGCCGGTCCGCTTAGCGGTATCGACAATCTCCTGCGTGGACTGGTCGATCAGGCGATAATCAAACGCCTTCAACCGGATTCGAATTTTTTGGCTTTGCATGATGCACCAAACTCCACTCGTAGCAGCTACTTGTTTAGCCGACCTTCAAAAAAAGGAGCCGCATTGTATGCATAATACCCAACCGTGTCAACTGCAATGCAGATTGACCCGGTCGGGCATCAATTCGCGGCTGAAACAGAAAAAGGGGCTGATGTTTCAGCCCCTTTTTCCTGGATCAATCGAGTGGATTACTCGATGATCTTGGCGACTACGCCGGCACCAACGGTACGGCCACCTTCGCGAATCGCGAAGCGCAGACCATCTTCCATGGCGATCGGAGCAATCAGGGTAACACTCATCTTCACGTTGTCACCCGGCATTACCATTTCCACACCTTCCGGCAGTTCGCAAGAACCGGTTACGTCGGTGGTACGGAAGTAGAACTGCGGACGATAGCCCTTGAAGAACGGCGTATGACGACCACCTTCTTCTTTGGACAGCACGTACACTTCGCACTCAAACTTGGTGTGCGGCTTGATGGAGCCCGGTACACACAGAACCTGACCACGCTCAACGTCGTCACGCTTGGTACCACGCAGCAGAACACCAACGTTCTCACCGGCACGGCCTTCGTCCAGCAGCTTGCGGAACATCTCAACACCGGTACAAGTGGTCTTCACGGTATCTTTGATACCAACGATTTCCACTTCGTCACCCACCTTGATGATGCCACGCTCAACACGACCGGTTACCACAGTACCACGACCGGAGATGGAGAATACGTCCTCAATCGGCATCAGGAACGGCTGATCGATCGCGCGCTCCGGCTCAGGGATGTAGTCGTCCAGGGCTTCTACCAGCTTCTTGACAGCGGTAGTACCCATTTCGTTGTCGTCTTTACCTTCCAGCGCCATCAGCGCGGAACCGGTAATGATCGGCGTGTCGTCGCCCGGGAAGTCGTACTGCTCCAGAAGTTCGCGAACTTCCATCTCAACCAGCTCGAGCAGCTCTTCATCGTCTACCATGTCGGCCTTGTTCAGGAACACGACAATGTACGGTACGCCAACCTGACGAGACAGCAGGATGTGCTCGCGAGTCTGCGGCATGGGGCCGTCAGCTGCGGAACATACCAGGATCGCGCCGTCCATCTGCGCCGCACCAGTGATCATGTTCTTCACATAATCCGCGTGGCCCGGGCAATCTACGTGGGCGTAGTGACGAGTCGGAGAATCGTACTCTACGTGGGAAGTCGCGATGGTGATACC
>NZ_JBJJLC010000015.1:0-12702 GCF_045449855.1 Marinobacter alkalisoli
TCAGTTGTCTTGGGGTTATATAGTCAAGCAACTAAGCGCATACGGTGGATGCCTTGGCAGTCAGAGGCGATGAAAGACGTGGAAGCCTGCGATAAGGTTCGGGGAGCTGGCAAACGAGCTGTGATCCGGACATCTCTGAATGGGGAAACCCACCGACTTTCGGGTCGGTACCGTGCGGTGAATACATAGCCGTACGGGGCGAACTCGGGGAACTGAAACATCTAAGTACCCGAAGGAAAAGAAATCAACCGAGATTCCCTCAGTAGCGGCGAGCGAACGGGGACCAGCCCTTAAGCTGGACAACTGGTAGGAGAAGGCCCTGGAAAGAGCCGCCATAGTGGGTGATAGCCCCGTATCCGAAACCTGAGTCCAGTGAAATCGAGTAGGACGGGACACGAGACATCCTGTCTGAACATGGGGGGACCATCCTCCAAGGCTAAATACTCCTGACTGACCGATAGTGAACCAGTACCGTGAGGGAAAGGCGAAAAGAACCCCTGTGAGGGGAGTGAAATAGATCCTGAAACCGTATGCGTACAAGCAGTCGGAGCGGACTTGTTCCGTGACGGCGTACCTTTTGTATAATGGGTCAGCGACTTATGTTCAGTGGCGAGGTTAACCGTATAGGGGAGCCGTAGGGAAACCGAGTCTGAATAGGGCGATTTAGTCGCTGGGCATAGACCCGAAACCGGGCGATCTATCCATGAGCAGGTTGAAGGTTGAGTAACATCAACTGGAGGACCGAACCCACTGTCGTTGAAAAGCCAGGGGATGACTTGTGGATCGGAGTGAAAGGCTAATCAAGCCCGGAGATAGCTGGTTCTCCCCGAAAGCTATTTAGGTAGCGCCTCGGACGAATACCACAGGGGGTAGAGCACTGTTTCGGCTAGGGGGTCATCCCGACTTACCAACCCGATGCAAACTCCGAATACCTGTGAGTACTATCCGGGAGACACACGGTGGGTGCTAACGTCCATCGTGAAGAGGGAAACAACCCAGACCGCCAGCTAAGGTCCCCAAGTACCAGTTAAGTGGGAAACGATGTGGGAAGGCTCAGACAGCTAGGAGGTTGGCTTAGAAGCAGCCATCCTTTAAAGAAAGCGTAATAGCTCACTAGTCGAGTCGGCCTGCGCGGAAGATGTAACGGGGCTCAAACTGGTCACCGAAGCTGCGGCTGCATACTTTGTATGCGGGGTAGGGGAGCGTTCTGTAAGCCTGCGAAGGTGTGTTGAGAAGCATGCTGGAGGTATCAGAAGTGCGAATGCTGACATGAGTAACGACAATGGGAGTGAAAAACTCCCACGCCGGAAGACCAAGGGTTCCTGCGCAACGCTAATCGGCGCAGGGTGAGTCGGCCCCTAAGGCGAGACCGAAAGGTGTAGTCGATGGGAAACGGGTTAATATTCCCGTACCTTGGATCACTGCGATGGAGAGACGGAGAAGGCTAGGTGAGCCGGGCGACGGTTGTCCCGGTTTAAGCGAGTAGGGAGAGGACTTAGGCAAATCCGGGTCCTCAATCCTGAGACGCGACGACGACTGCTCATGCGAGCGGGAAGTCATTGATGCCCTGCTTCCAGGAAAATCTTCTAAGCTTCAGGTGATTCGAGACCGTACCCCAAACCGACACAGGTGGTCAGGTAGAGAATACCAAGGCGCTTGAGAGAACTCGGGTAAAGGAACTAGGCAAAATGGTGCCGTAACTTCGGGAGAAGGCACGCCGGTATGTACGTGAAGCCCCTGCGGGTGGAGCGGAAGCCGGTCGAAGATACCAGGCCCCTGCGACTGTTTATTAAAAACACAGCACTGTGCTAACACGAAAGTGGACGTATACGGTGTGACGCCTGCCCGGTGCCGGAAGGTTAATTGATGGGGTTAGCATTCGTGCGAAGCTCTTGATCGAAGCCCCGGTAAACGGCGGCCGTAACTATAACGGTCCTAAGGTAGCGAAATTCCTTGTCGGGTAAGTTCCGACCTGCACGAATGGCGTAACGATGGGGGCGCTGTCTCTACCCGAGACTCAGTGAAATTGAAATCGCCGTGAAGATGCGGTGTATCCGCGGCTAGACGGAAAGACCCCGTGAACCTTTACTATAGCTTCACAGTGAACTTTGAGCATGTTTGTGTAGGATAGCTGGGAGGCTTTGAAGCGAGAACGCCAGTTCTCGTGGAGCCAACCTTGAAATACCAGCCTGACATGTTTGAGGTTCTAACTTGGTCCCCTGATCGGGGATGAGGACACTGTGTGGTGGGTAGTTTGACTGGGGCGGTCTCCTCCCAAAGCGTAACGGAGGAGCACAAAGGTGGGCTAAGCACGGTCGGACATCGTGCGGTTAGTGTAATGGCACAAGCCCGCTTAACTGCGAGACAGACACGTCGAGCAGGTACGAAAGTAGGTCATAGTGATCCGGTGGTTCTGTATGGAAGGGCCATCGCTCAACGGATAAAAGGTACTCCGGGGATAACAGGCTGATACCGCCCAAGAGTTCACATCGACGGCGGTGTTTGGCACCTCGATGTCGGCTCATCACATCCTGGGGCTGAAGCCGGTCCCAAGGGTATGGCTGTTCGCCATTTAAAGTGGTACGCGAGCTGGGTTTAGAACGTCGTGAGACAGTTCGGTCCCTATCTGCCGTGGACGTTGGAGATTTGAGGAAAGCTGCTCCTAGTACGAGAGGACCGGAGTGGACGAACCGCTGGTGTTCGGGTTGTGTCGCCAGACGCATTGCCCGGTAGCTATGTTCGGACAGGATAACCGCTGAAAGCATCTAAGCGGGAAGCCCCTTCCAAGATGAGATCTCCCTGGACCCTTGAGGTCCCTGAAGAGCCGTTCAAGACCAGGACGTTGATAGGTCGGGTGTGTAAGCGCTGCGAGGCGTTGAGCTAACCGATACTAATTGCTCGTGAGGCTTGACTATATAACACCCAAGACAATTGCGGATAACGCAACGAAATCGATATCACAGTCGAAAGACACACGTTCCATCTCGTCCACCCAGTGATCAACCGTTTTGCCTGACGACCATAGCGGTCTGGAACCACCTGATCCCATCCCGAACTCAGAAGTGAAACAGACCTGCGCCGATGGTAGTGTGGCGTTGCCCATGTGAGAGTAGGTCATCGTCAGGCTCCTAATACCGAAAACCCCAGCATCCTCGATGTTGGGGTTTTTTATTGCCTGAAAGAAAACTCACGATCTCTTCATTCTATGACGCCGCGCACAGTGACATTTTGTAGATAAAGGTAAGCTTCTGTACACAAACTGGCCAATAAATAAAAAGAGCCAGCTCCAGAGACGCTCATTCAACATCCGTAGTGCTTCATTGCCGCGCCAAAAAAACAACAGCGGCTTAAAGTGAGATGTGATTATGAGTAAACAGGCCGGATTTGTTCTGCTGCTGGCAATGGCCACCAGTATCAATGCAGAGTTGCGCCCGATATCCGACGATCAGCTATCGGAGGTTACCGGTCAGGCATTCGTGTCGATTGATCGCCAATACCATCCTGACGAGACGAATAATACGTCCTATACCAGGGTAAATCTTGGTATGGATGTCGATATCCAGACCAATATTGATGCCCTCGAAATCGGTCGATATGAGCGGGAGGGGGAAAGCGCCGGCTCCTCAGATGTGCTTATCGAGAACTTTTCCCTGGGCTACATCAACAACCAGCCCTATTTTGACCGCAATCCGAAATTCCCCAGGCAATACAAACCTGATGGGTCTGCCTACGCCGAGGGAGAGCTCGTTCCCTTTAGCCTGAGGAATCCGTTCTTTGAATTTGCCTTCGATGAATCGACAGATGACGTTGTCGGGGTGCGGCTTGGGTTCGGTGAGGCCATGGGGGTGTTATCCGGTGATATCCAATCCCTGACCGGTAATGTGAATATTGATATTGTCGACCAGGGCGAGGGGCTCAGCGACGCCAACACCAACGGCAACCTTTTCGACTCGATTATTGTGGCACTGGCGCCTTATCTGGTTGGCAGTAATGCGATCACCAGTCGGGCCGAGCTGGTCTATGGCGCGGAGGGTGACCCCAGGCTCGGCGAGCTCGATCCGATCAGGGCGCAATACGCTGGCGTTCCCAACGGCGAAACCTTTGTCGTCGAAGATGTGCCTTTCTTTACTCGCCTGCTGATCCAGGGGGCGGGTGCCTTTAGCAGCTCACAGATAGAAGTCCATGGGAGTGATGTCCATATTATTGCCCAGGATTGCCAGGTGCTGGGTATTCAGGCCTGTTTTTCGTTAACTGATTTCAAAAGTCTCCCTGTCGGTGAGCTCGGTGAAATAAACGGTGAGCGGGCGATTATCGCCCCGGAATCCGGACTGTTCCTTTCGTTCCAGACGCAGGATCTGGACTGGCTGGATGACGTGTCCAAGACGGACTTCACGCCAGAGGACTTCATTCGTGCGACCAGTGGCGGTTTTTTCAATATCCCCAATGGCTCGGTCGAGTTCAATCTCAATGAAGCGCTGGGCGGCATCGAGCGCCAGCGCGTGGAATACATAGACCGTGGGCAGGGGTTATTCTGATGGTTTCCCGGCTGAGAAAGCAGAACCTGGTGGTAATGCCTCATGGCCTGCTCATATTCATGGCAGGGGCTTGCCTGCTTTTCTACTCCGACCTTGGCTGGTCCGAACTTGAACGGATGAATGATGCTGAGCTTTCCGAAGTGGATGGAGCAGGTCTGGGGGTGGTGCTGGAAGCCTTCAAGTTCTCCCACGGTACTGACGTTCCCGGCGCAAACGGGGAGCAGGCCCGTATCTTCAAGATTGGCGGCATAACCAGCACAGATGGCCAGGACGTCGATATCACCGTCAACCACCTTTATATTTCCGGCAGTGGCAGCAACTATGGCCGAAATCTGGGTCCGGTTAACCTCGGGCGCCTGATCAACCCCTACCGGATTGATGTGGTTGATGGAAATACCATCGGCGTAAAAGACAAGGCCGTGTTGGAGTTTGCCGCCCCCGCCATGGTGGATTCAGTCCAGGGCTTTGATTGTACCAGCGCCGCCGCTGTAGCGGGATCGGGCCCCTGCTCCAGCCGGCCTGCAACAGCGGACTATATTGGTGAGCGCCCTGATGTTGGGCTGCAGATGAATGTGGCAGTGGGGAGCGACCGCTCAGCGAATATCAATATCCATGCGGTGAGTGCCGTGATCGACGGAAGCTACCTGCGCTTGTGGGGAGATAACGACCGTCGTCAGATGGTGGGGCAATTCAGGCTCAATTTTTACTCTCCGGAACTCTCCATCCATGCCTGTGACCAGGACGGCGAGTCGTGCGGCTCTCGCGTGCTGCTCACGGACTTCGCCCTTGAGCTGGCCATCGGCAATGAGCTTCAGCCGGTGTTTTTTGATGTGGACGGTGCCGGCAACTTTGTCGTAGAAGTGGCCGCGATTCAGCAGCCCGCCCCGGGGGATATCGGTGCCGACGGCCTTCGGGGCAGCAGTGATGCCGCAACATGGGATTTTTACGAAGATTATTACACCAATCCGGACTACCGCAGCAATCTCCGTATCGGCAACTTCAGTGTGAGTGACCGGGATTTTGGCTCGGCGAGGGTTGAAGGGATGTTGATCCAGCACCTCGAAATTCGAACCAGGGATCTTGCGCGATGAAGACATCTATTTCCGTGCCCGTTCCCCTATTGTTGTCTGTACTTGGGCTCTTGATTCCGGGACAGGGTGCTGCCGAGCTGAAGCGACTGGGTGACGACGCGCTTGGCGATGTGTCGGGGCAGGGGGGAATTTACCTGTCCGGTGACGTCAGTATTAACGAACTCGGAGGGCCCATTGAGAACAGCTACTTTGGCCACTGTGATGATGAAACCAGAAAATGCGGGGCCCGGCTCGCCTACCGCCTGAAGGAGAATGGCGGCTGGATGGTATTGGACGATATCCGCGGGAATTTCGCTTTCGAGGGGCTGACCCTCGGGGTGCGTTACATCGATTCGGGGTTCGGTGGCGACGGTGAGCTGTTTCAACGGGATGTGCTCGAGCTGGGGTTGCCGAACACTGTCAGGTTCAACGATGTACGGTTCAAGATTGCGGCCAGCAACACTGCACGACCGACGGACCCCGGATTTCAGCAAACGGACATCTTCTCTGTGGGAATGCGGGGGGAGGTGATTATGGAAGGGAATCTTCTGATATTTCCGGCGGGGAACCCATAGGAGAGCGCGATGAACAACCATACTAGCGTGTTGTCTTGCCTTTGTTTCACCGCTGGCGCGGTGCTGATGTTGCCCGATTCGGCGACAGCGGAAATGCAGCGTCTTGATGACAGCGATCTTTCGGATATCAGAGGTCAGGGCGGGATTACCCTGGAAATGGATCTCGAAGTGACCGCTGACCGCCTTTCCTATATTGACGATGGTAACGGTATCCATCTGGAGGGATTCCGGGTCGGTTCGGCCAGCGAACCGGATGGTCAGGCGCACCACCGGGTGAAGATTGATGTTGATGATGATGCCTCCCTGAACCTGGATTACCTGATTGAGGATCGCAGAATCGAGTTCGGTGACATCCGCCTCGCCGGTGCGCCTGGGCTGAGTATGGGGGGCGTATTCTTCGATCACACCCTGGAAGGGCAGTTGCGTATTCGCCCGGGTGGCGCTTACGGAGGTTCCGGATACACATTTGACTCCGCCTACACCATGACGGGGGGGCGCCTGGGTTACCGCACCAACGGTAATGAAATTTTCCTGGATGATCTGACCATGGCTGTGGAGGCTCTGGGCATTACCCTCGATGTGGTGGGGGAAACCCTTCAGCTCAAGGCGCCGAGGGTTGTGGGCTCCTACGACATTGGCGCGATTCGTTACAGTGACAACCCGCTCAATCATGGCAGAGCCCGGGATGTGACCACGGGAGCTGAACTGCCCAGCTACGGCAGTATCAGCGGTGCGTTTGATATCACGACAGCTACCGGTATAAAGGCTGGGGGGCGATCCGGGGAAGGCCTTGGCATTAACCACGAAACCACCATCAACAGTGCCCGCTTCATCTACCGTGATGATGGTAACGCCCTTGCCTTGCTTGATATCACCGGGCATTACCGTTTGAACGACCTGCGCCTGGATGTCACTGAGGACTGGTACGGGCGTGCCGCGCTGGGTCTGACACTGGGAACGATGGATGGCGAACTGAATATTGGCGCCATTGAGGTGGGCGGCAGTGGTCGCAGCCTGGGGGCAGTGAATGTCAGCTTTTTGCTGGAAGATTGGGAGTTCGACGGTCGTCATTATACGAACGCCCTCTACCTGCAGGGCGGCGGCCATCGGGATGCTGGAGAGCAGGGGCTCAGGTTGGCGACGGAGTGGAGTCTGCGATCAGCGGACCTGAGCTACACCGAGGACGGCAACCGTGTGATCTTCAGTGGCCTGCAATCATGGGGGCAGGGGGATGTTACGGTGAATGTGACCCGGGATGAGGTGATTAACGGCACCCGCTTCTACGATGGTCTCAGGATCGGCTTTGAAGACGTCCAGGCGGGGTACCGGATAAATGGTTTGCGGGTCGGCGATGACGATGCGCCGCTGCAGGGTGGTACGGAATTGTTGCTGGCACTGGGCGTCTACCCGGCCTATGAATTTGAGCTGGACGGTCACATGACCCTTGGTCCCGGTGGTGCGAGCGGGGAAGGTCTGACCATCAACTCGGATATTCGTATCCGTAACGGCCGTGCCGCTTTAATCGCATCGCCCTATGACGCCGGATCCGGTGAGGTCAGCCAGAAAGGGTTGTGGATCAGCGATCTTAGTTACGACGGCCATGTCAGGGATATGATGGTCGACGTGACCGAGGAAGGGTTGGTCATGTTAACCGCAGAAGGCTGGAGCAAGATGGACGTCGGTAATCTCCGGCTGGGAGACAAGGATTCCGGTCGAAGCTTTGGTCGCTTTGTGGTGCAGAAATACGAAACCGGAAGCAGTATGGCGATAGTGCCGGGTGGCGCAGGGCAGCTTTGTGCGGGCGGTGTCGGTACGACGGCCTCCGCCTGCGCCGCGTCCGGTGGGATGTGGCAGGATCGGGGCGATGAAGGCATTACTGTCAGGATGAAGCAGATTTTTGCCAGCGCCGTGGATGAGTCCCGCAAGAACGCCTTTACCTGGGAAACCAATCGCGAGATCGACGGCAGTGGCCAGGCGGTCAACGGCACGGGAACCCGGCTGGTGCTCAATGATATCCATACCAGCGACGGCGGGGATTTTGATAGTGATGGCATCGAAGACAATACCTTTGGGGTCCGCACTGATGTGGCTGTCGATGTCTACCAGACCAGAGTTGTGAAAAAGAACGACGGCCCGGATTCTCTCGGGGTGTCAGGCCAGCGGGGGGATGAAAAGATCATGGATGCCGCAGCTGCTGCCGGTTATCGATACGAGGCCGCACCTTCCGCTGCAGATCTTGAGAACCGCCCGCTGGGCTTTGCTGTTCGGGCGCAGAGTCAGTTCAAGGAATTGTCCATTAACAATATTGACCTTGTACATCCGGTTGGTGGCGCGCAAACGGCGGTCTATGGTGTCAAGATGCAGAATTTTGATATCAGGGCCAACCTGACGGCTACGCCAATTCCCTAGTCAATCGCCGGGGCTGTCCGGCTTTTTGACGTCCTTCTTTGTTTTTTTGTGCCTGCTGTTGTTTAATCCCGGCTTGATCCTTTCAAACTCTCAGGCGCTATTCGATGAAATCCCGAGCTCTAATCAGTCTAATGGCGGATGGTCAGGTCCACTCTGGGCAATCCCTCGCGTCCAGCCTTGGAATCAGCCGAACGGCAATCTGGAAACAGGTCAGGCGGGCTGCCGAGGAAGGTTATGAGATCGAAACGATCCGGGGCAAGGGGTACCGTCTGGTGAACCCGGTTGATCTGCTCGACGGCAATGGGATTCTCGAGGGTATTCCGGAAGCGGTTCGTCGCCGTATTCGGCTGGATGTGCTGGATGAGGTGGACTCCACCAACGCGGAGATTATTCGCCAACGCCCCGGACCGGGGTCGTCGGTGATCCCGGTGTGCATCGCCGATTGTCAGACTGCCGGTCGGGGCCGTAGGGGGCGGGAGTGGCAGAGTCCCCGGGGGCAAAACCTGTATCTCAGTCTCGGCCTGACATTCCGCGGTGGATTCGCCATGCTCGATGGCTTGAGCCTGGTGTTGGGTGTCGCTGCGGCGGAGGCGCTGGAAGCATTGGGTGCTGACGGCGTAGGTCTGAAGTGGCCCAACGACATATTCCTGGGTAAAGGAAAGGTGGCCGGCATTCTGGTGGAATTACAGGGAGAGCTGGAAGAGGGTGTTATTCAGGTTGTGGCCGGAATTGGGCTAAACGTACACATGAGAAAGGCGGAAGGCGTTACCCAGGCGTGGGACAGCCTCTCCGTTGCCAGTCCATCTGTGGATTGGGTGCGAAATGAATTGGCTGCGAATATGGTGAACTCCCTTGTCAGTGCGGCGGATGAATTCTCAGCGAGCGGGTTTTCTGCTTTTCGTGAACGTTGGCAGCGGCGCGATATTTTTTCCGGGAAACCCCTGGTGGCCAACCAGGGTGATCTGGCTGGCCTTGGTGCCGGCATTGACGATGCTGGTAACTATCTGCTGGATACCGGGCAAGGCCTGACTCCGGTGCGTGCCGGGGAAATAAGTTTGCGGGTGCAGCCGTGAGATTATTGATTGATGCGGGCAACACCCGCGTGAAGTGGGTATTGCTCGATGGTGACGCCAAAGTGCTCGATGGTGTCGGAGAGCTTCAGGATGATCCGTTTTCCGCGTTGTCGACGATAGCCGGGACCATCTCCCGTGTGGTCGTGTCGACCGTGGCATCGGAAAACAAGCGTTGCGACCTGGCGGACGTGCTGTCTCGCTATGTGGCGGTCAAGCCCATCTTTTATTGGTCGGAAGCCAGAAGGGCGGGTCTGTCGAACGCCTATGGCGACCCCGGGAAGATGGGGGCAGATCGCTGGCACGGAATGTACGGAGCCTGGACCATGCTCGGTGACAGTTTTGCGGTCATTGATGCGGGGAGTGCGATCACTGTCGACTATGTCGATGCCGATGGCTGTCACCTTGGCGGCTACATTCTCCCGGGTCGCCGGATGATGCTGCGCAGCTTGAGAAACGACGCAGCCAGGATCGGTTTTGAGGACCACAAATCGGATGCGGGGGATCCCGGGAGTTCGACTACCGAGTGTGTTCACCACGGGCTGTTCTGGCTCTGGCAATCCATGGTTGCTCGGGTGCACGGGGATTGCCGCACCCACGGCATTAAAAACATTCTGGTCACCGGCGGTGATGCTGCGGGCCTGCTGGCTGCAGGGCTGACTGCCGACGAGGTGCCGGACCTGGTAATAAAGGGGCTGGCCGCGATAGATGCGGAAGAGCGGGCGTGCTCATGAAATGGCTGGCGATGACACTGGTGCTGGCAAATGTTGCGTTATGGTATTGCAGTAGCGTCGCGGTGTCGCCTTCCCGCGGCACCGAACAAAGTGAGGGCCGGTTGCCCCGTGTGGCAACTTTGAAGGCGCCTCCCGAGAATGCTGCGGAGCCGGCGGTTCCCCCGCAATCCATGCACTGTGCCCGGCTGGGCTGGTTTGAGTCCAAAGCCGACGTCAGGGAAGCGGCCGAAGCACTGGAAGTGTCGGGCGGAGAGTTCAGGGTTGAAGAGCTTGAGCGGGAGCAGACCCCGCTGCATTGGGTGCTTATCCCGCCCCAGCCGGCAAATCAGGCTAGAGAGATGTTCCGTGATATTCAGCGCAGGGGGATTGACTCCTATCTCGTCACCGAAGGCGAAAACCGTAATGCCATCTCGCTGGGCCTGTTTGAGTCGCGTGAGGCGGCAATTTCGGTGCTGGAAGAAAAAAAACGTCAGAATCTCAACGCAATACTGGCCATCTTCCCCCGAAATCAGATAAGCTACGCGCTCGTTTTTGAAGCGGGTCATTTTCAGAATTCTGAAGCGGCCGAGGTGGCGGAAGCGGATTATCAAAAGGATTTCGATTTAGTCGAAATCAGACGTTGTGAAGGTGTTGCAACGCCAGAAAAAACTCCGTAGTATACCGCCCTCGCTGACGAGGCGAATGTGAGCTGGCGTAGCTCAGTTGGTAGAGCAGCTGACTTGTAATCAGCAGGTCGGGGGTTCGATTCCGTCCGCCAGCTCCACTTTTAGTTTAGGCGGGTTCGCGTTAGCGAATCTGGCTCGGAGGGGTTCCCGAGTGGCCAAAGGGATCAGACTGTAAATCTGACGCGAAAGCTTCGCAGGTTCGAATCCTGCCCCCTCCACCACTTATTGCTCGCGGGCATCGTATAGTGGCTATTACCTCAGCCTTCCAAGCTGATGACGCGGGTTCGATTCCCGCTGCCCGCTCCAATTTAGTTTGTAATGCTCATGTAGCTCAGTTGGTAGAGCACACCCTTGGTAAGGGTGAGGTCGGCGGTTCAAATCCGCCCATGAGCTCCATTATTAATCCGGTCAACGTTATGATCCAGGTTGATTAGGGAGATTGGTCGAATGTCTAAAGAAAAGTTTGATCGTAGTAAGCCGCACCTGAACGTCGGCACCATTGGTCACGTTGACCATGGTAAGACCACTCTGACAGCTGCACTGACTCGTGTATGTCACGAAGTCTGGGGTACAGGTGCTGCCAGTGCATTCGACCAGATCGACAACGCACCGGAAGAGAAGGCGCGCGGTATCACCATCGCGACTTCCCACGTAGAGTACGATTCTCCGACTCGTCACTACGCCCACGTAGATTGCCCGGGCCACGCGGATTATGTGAAGAACATGATCACTGGTGCGGCGCAGATGGACGGCGCGATCCTGGTATGTTCCGCAGCTGACGGCCCCATGCCGCAGACTCGCGAGCACATCCTGCTGTCTCGTCAGGTTGGCGTACCGTACATTGTCGTGTTCCTGAACAAGGCCGACATGGTAGACGATGAAGAGCTGCTCGAGCTGGTTGAGATGGAAGTTCGCGAACTTCTGGAGCAGTACGACTTCCCGGGCGACGACACGCCGATCATTACCGGTTCCGCGCTGATGGCGCTGGAAGGTAAAGACGACAACGAAATGGGTACTACCGCTGTCAAGAAGCTGGTAGAAGCCCTGGACGACTACATCCCTGAGCCGGAGCGCGCGATCGATCAGCCGTTCCTGATGCCGATTGAGGACGTATTCTCCATCTCCGGTCGTGGTACTGTGGTAACCGGTCGTGTTGAGCGTGGCATCATCAAGGTGGGTGACGAAGTGGAAATCGTTGGTATCAAAGATACCGTGAAGACCACTTGTACCGGTGTTGAGATGTTCCGCAAGCTGCTGGACGAAGGCCGTGCCGGTGAGAACGTTGGTGTTCTGCTGCGTGGTACCAAGCGTGACGACGTTGAGCGTGGTCAGGTTCTGTGTGTACCGGGCTCCATCAAGCCGCACACCAAGTTTGAGTGCGAAGTGTACGTGCTGTCCAAAGAAGAAGGTGGTCGTCATACGCCGTTCTTCAAGGGCTATCGTCCGCAGTTCTACTTCCGTACCACCGACGTAACCGGTTCTTGCGAACTGCCGGAAGGTGTGGAAATGGTAATGCCGGGTGACAACGTGAAGATGAGTGTTACCCTGATTGCTCCGATCGCCATGGAAGATGGTCTGCGCTTCGCGATTCGCGAAGGTGGCCGTACCGTTGGTGCCGGCGTAGTCGCCAAGATCATCGAGTAA
>NZ_JBJJLC010000016.1:0-126347 GCF_045449855.1 Marinobacter alkalisoli
TCAGTTGTCTTGGGGTTATATAGTCAAGCAACTAAGCGCATACGGTGGATGCCTTGGCAGTCAGAGGCGATGAAAGACGTGGAAGCCTGCGATAAGGTTCGGGGAGCTGGCAAACGAGCTGTGATCCGGACATCTCTGAATGGGGAAACCCACCGACTTTCGGGTCGGTACCGTGCGGTGAATACATAGCCGTACGGGGCGAACTCGGGGAACTGAAACATCTAAGTACCCGAAGGAAAAGAAATCAACCGAGATTCCCTCAGTAGCGGCGAGCGAACGGGGACCAGCCCTTAAGCTGGACAACTGGTAGGAGAAGGCCCTGGAAAGAGCCGCCATAGTGGGTGATAGCCCCGTATCCGAAACCTGAGTCCAGTGAAATCGAGTAGGACGGGACACGAGACATCCTGTCTGAACATGGGGGGACCATCCTCCAAGGCTAAATACTCCTGACTGACCGATAGTGAACCAGTACCGTGAGGGAAAGGCGAAAAGAACCCCTGTGAGGGGAGTGAAATAGATCCTGAAACCGTATGCGTACAAGCAGTCGGAGCGGACTTGTTCCGTGACGGCGTACCTTTTGTATAATGGGTCAGCGACTTATGTTCAGTGGCGAGGTTAACCGTATAGGGGAGCCGTAGGGAAACCGAGTCTGAATAGGGCGATTTAGTCGCTGGGCATAGACCCGAAACCGGGCGATCTATCCATGAGCAGGTTGAAGGTTGAGTAACATCAACTGGAGGACCGAACCCACTGTCGTTGAAAAGCCAGGGGATGACTTGTGGATCGGAGTGAAAGGCTAATCAAGCCCGGAGATAGCTGGTTCTCCCCGAAAGCTATTTAGGTAGCGCCTCGGACGAATACCACAGGGGGTAGAGCACTGTTTCGGCTAGGGGGTCATCCCGACTTACCAACCCGATGCAAACTCCGAATACCTGTGAGTACTATCCGGGAGACACACGGTGGGTGCTAACGTCCATCGTGAAGAGGGAAACAACCCAGACCGCCAGCTAAGGTCCCCAAGTACCAGTTAAGTGGGAAACGATGTGGGAAGGCTCAGACAGCTAGGAGGTTGGCTTAGAAGCAGCCATCCTTTAAAGAAAGCGTAATAGCTCACTAGTCGAGTCGGCCTGCGCGGAAGATGTAACGGGGCTCAAACTGGTCACCGAAGCTGCGGCTGCATACTTTGTATGCGGGGTAGGGGAGCGTTCTGTAAGCCTGCGAAGGTGTGTTGAGAAGCATGCTGGAGGTATCAGAAGTGCGAATGCTGACATGAGTAACGACAATGGGAGTGAAAAACTCCCACGCCGGAAGACCAAGGGTTCCTGCGCAACGCTAATCGGCGCAGGGTGAGTCGGCCCCTAAGGCGAGACCGAAAGGTGTAGTCGATGGGAAACGGGTTAATATTCCCGTACCTTGGATCACTGCGATGGAGAGACGGAGAAGGCTAGGTGAGCCGGGCGACGGTTGTCCCGGTTTAAGCGAGTAGGGAGAGGACTTAGGCAAATCCGGGTCCTCAATCCTGAGACGCGACGACGACTGCTCATGCGAGCGGGAAGTCATTGATGCCCTGCTTCCAGGAAAATCTTCTAAGCTTCAGGTGATTCGAGACCGTACCCCAAACCGACACAGGTGGTCAGGTAGAGAATACCAAGGCGCTTGAGAGAACTCGGGTAAAGGAACTAGGCAAAATGGTGCCGTAACTTCGGGAGAAGGCACGCCGGTATGTACGTGAAGCCCCTGCGGGTGGAGCGGAAGCCGGTCGAAGATACCAGGCCCCTGCGACTGTTTATTAAAAACACAGCACTGTGCTAACACGAAAGTGGACGTATACGGTGTGACGCCTGCCCGGTGCCGGAAGGTTAATTGATGGGGTTAGCATTCGTGCGAAGCTCTTGATCGAAGCCCCGGTAAACGGCGGCCGTAACTATAACGGTCCTAAGGTAGCGAAATTCCTTGTCGGGTAAGTTCCGACCTGCACGAATGGCGTAACGATGGGGGCGCTGTCTCTACCCGAGACTCAGTGAAATTGAAATCGCCGTGAAGATGCGGTGTATCCGCGGCTAGACGGAAAGACCCCGTGAACCTTTACTATAGCTTCACAGTGAACTTTGAGCATGTTTGTGTAGGATAGCTGGGAGGCTTTGAAGCGAGAACGCCAGTTCTCGTGGAGCCAACCTTGAAATACCAGCCTGACATGTTTGAGGTTCTAACTTGGTCCCCTGATCGGGGATGAGGACACTGTGTGGTGGGTAGTTTGACTGGGGCGGTCTCCTCCCAAAGCGTAACGGAGGAGCACAAAGGTGGGCTAAGCACGGTCGGACATCGTGCGGTTAGTGTAATGGCACAAGCCCGCTTAACTGCGAGACAGACACGTCGAGCAGGTACGAAAGTAGGTCATAGTGATCCGGTGGTTCTGTATGGAAGGGCCATCGCTCAACGGATAAAAGGTACTCCGGGGATAACAGGCTGATACCGCCCAAGAGTTCACATCGACGGCGGTGTTTGGCACCTCGATGTCGGCTCATCACATCCTGGGGCTGAAGCCGGTCCCAAGGGTATGGCTGTTCGCCATTTAAAGTGGTACGCGAGCTGGGTTTAGAACGTCGTGAGACAGTTCGGTCCCTATCTGCCGTGGACGTTGGAGATTTGAGGAAAGCTGCTCCTAGTACGAGAGGACCGGAGTGGACGAACCGCTGGTGTTCGGGTTGTGTCGCCAGACGCATTGCCCGGTAGCTATGTTCGGACAGGATAACCGCTGAAAGCATCTAAGCGGGAAGCCCCTTCCAAGATGAGATCTCCCTGGACCCTTGAGGTCCCTGAAGAGCCGTTCAAGACCAGGACGTTGATAGGTCGGGTGTGTAAGCGCTGCGAGGCGTTGAGCTAACCGATACTAATTGCTCGTGAGGCTTGACTATATAACACCCAAGACAATTGCGGATAACGCAACGAAATCGATATCACAGTCGAAAGACACACGTTCCATCTCGTCCACCCAGTGATCAACCGTTTTGCCTGACGACCATAGCGGTCTGGAACCACCTGATCCCATCCCGAACTCAGAAGTGAAACAGACCTGCGCCGATGGTAGTGTGGCGTTGCCCATGTGAGAGTAGGTCATCGTCAGGCTCCTAAATAAAACAGCCCCGACAGCGTATGCTGCCGGGGCTTTTTTATGCCCGAAAGAAAAGTTCATCCAGCTGCCACATTCCGGTGCGTCCCATGTGTGCGTCGCCTTCCTATAGTGCGTTCTTAGTGACTCCTGCCCGGCCATTGGGTTGTAGGGTGTTGATTAATATAACAAATACATCTGTGGAATGTATCTTGCTGTAGTTCCGGTGAACAATTCCCCATCAGGCAATCGGCAACGGCGCCGTCGCATGAAGTCACCCGGTGTCGACCAGGTCGGTTCCTGATCCAGATCAGTTTCCCTCGTTGGTATCTGTAGGCTTCATTCAACCCGGTGGGACCATTTGCCAGGTTTTGACAGGATCAGCCATGACGGATACAGCTTTTCGCTTCTTTTCCTATGCCGGAAAAATCAAGGTGCTCCACCTCAGTTGGGTGGCCTTTTTTATCAGCTTTCTGGTGTGGTTTAACCACGCACCGCTGATGTCTGCAATCCGCGAGCAGTTTGGCCTCAGTGCAGCGGAGGTCAATACACTGCTGTTGCTCAATGTGGCACTGACTATACCGGCACGCATCCTGATCGGTATGCTGGTTGACGGGCTCGGACCGCGTAAGGTTTACAGTCTGGTGTTGGTCATCTCAGGTGTTCTGTGTGTAGCGTTTGCGTTGTCGACCACCTTTGAACAGTTGGCTTTTACCCGCTTCCTGCTGGGGTTTGTCGGTGCCGGATTCGTGGTCGGGATTCGCTTGATCAGCGAGTGGTTCCCGGCCCGGGAACTGGGGCTGGCCGAGGGTATTTACGGAGGCTGGGGAAATTTTGGTGCTGCCTTTGCTGGTCTGTCACTGCCCGCCCTGGCGCTCTGGTATGGGGGCGATGATGGTTGGCGCTGGGCCATAGGTACAACCGGTGTTATTGCCATCCTGTATGCAGCAGTGTTCTACCATCAGGTCAGGGACACGCCCAAGGGCTCTACCTATTTCAAACCCAAGCGCGGCGGCGCCATGGAAGTGACCAGTCGGGGGGATTTTATTCTCTATGTGGTCATGAACCTGCCATTGTTCCTGGCTCTCGGATTAATCGTCTGGCAATTGGGCCCGCAAAAGCTGGGCATGCTGGGCACGGTAACAACCTACGTTTTATACAGTGTCATTCTGCTGATGCTGGTGGTGCAGGTTGTCCGTATCTGGCAAATCAACGGCCATGTATTCCAGCGCCCGGTGCCGGCTTTTGACCGCTACCCTTTCAAGCAGGTGGCGCTTCTGAATCTGGTTTACATGGCCAGCTTTGGTTCCGAGCTTGCCGTGGTGTCCATGCTGCCACTGTACTTCCTGGATACCTTTGATATTTCACCGGTACTGGCCGGTATGTTGGGTGGCAGTTTTGCACTGATGAACCTGTTTGGTCGTCCGGGCGGCGGATACCTTGCCGATCGGTTTGGCCGCAAGTTCATTACTCTGGTGATGTTGGCAGGTATTGCCCTGGGCTATTTGTTGATGGCGCAGATCGATAGCCATTGGCCATTGCCGGTAGCTGTGGCCCTGGTTCTGTTCTGTTCTGTGTTTGTGCAGGGAGGCTGCGGCGCGGTGTATGCTTCCGTACCGCTGGTCAAGCGCCGGTTGACCGGGCAGGTGGCCGGTATGGCCGGAGCCTATGGCAACGTTGGTGGTGTGGTGTTCCTGGTGGTTTTGGCGATGGTGACGCCCAAGGTGTTTTTCCTGGTGCTGGGTGGGATAGCTGTGGTGATCATGGCGATGGTGATGATCTTCATGGATGAGCCCAGCCCGCAGACGAGCGAAGTTATGCCGGATGGTTCCGTACGGATGATTGATGTGACATGAGCCCGCAATTGCACCTGCGAATCGGCCAACACAGCTCGGCCGGTCGCAAGGAGACCAACGAAGATAGCCTGGGCGTCTGTTATCCGGAGGGTGAGGCGCTTGCTTTGAAGGGGGTTGTGGCGGTTGTTGCTGACGGCGTCAGTGCTTCCGAGTCCGGGCGCGAGGCGGCTGAGGCATGCGTCAAGGGCGTATTGCACGATTACTACAGCACCCCCGACTCCTGGTCGGTGGAAACGTCAGTCGGGCGGGTGCTCGGAGCCCTGAACCGGTGGTTGCATGGCCGGGGACACCGCAGTCATGGTGATGCCAGGGGCATGGTATGCACCTGTAGCCTGGTGGTGGTCAAGAATAATCGTGCCTACGTGTTCCATGTGGGGGACAGCCGTGTCTATCTGTACCGTGACGGACGGCTGGAGTGCCTGACTCGCGACCATCACGTTCTGCTGGGATCTGACAGAACGGCCTTGTCCCGTGCCATGGGCGTGGAACTCAACGTCGAAATCGACATGAATCGGGTCGGTTTGCAGCCGGGAGACTGCCTGGTGCTGACCACGGATGGCGTTCATGGTTACCTGAGTGATACGGCGATGATTGAAAAGGTCCGCGACGCTCATCCGGAGGATGCTGCCAGGGCCCTGGTAGAGGCGGCCATGGAGCAGGGCAGTCCGGATAACCTGAGCGCTCAGGTGTTGGTGGTGGACAGACTGCCAGAGGAAGATATCGAGGCCCATTACGAACGTCTGCTAGCCTTGCCGTTTCCGCCGCCCCTGGAGCCCGGTCAACGTCTTGATGGCTATCGCATCGTTCGGGAGATTCATGCCAGCAGCCGAACCCAGGTGTATCTCGCGGAGTCGCAGGAGAGCGGGGAGCTGGTGGCCATGAAAACGCCTTCGCCCAATTTTGTCGATGATGCAGCCTACATTGATCGCTTCCTTACCGAATCCTGGGTGGCAAATCGGATTCAGAGCCCGCATATCGTGCGTTTTCTTGATCCCCCCCAGAATCGCCAATGCCTCTATTGCCTGACCGAATTCATTGAAGGTCAGACCTTGCGCGAGTGGATGAATGATAACCCCATGCCCGCTCCGGCTGTGGTGAGGGGTATGGTACGGCAGGTGGTGTCCGGACTGCGTGCACTGCATCGCCTGGAAATGGTGCATCAGGACCTGAAGCCGGAAAATCTGGTGATCGACCAGCAAGGCACCATCAAAATCATAGATTTGGGTGCGGTCCGTATCCGGGGTATCGAGCAGATCGACGTGCCCTGGGGGCATGATGCGCGCCTGGGTACGGAAAGCTATGCCGCACCTGAATGTCTGGAGGGGGAGTTGGCCACTGCCGCCTCCGATCGGTACTCCCTGGGAGTGATTGCCTATGAGCTGTTAACCGGTCGCCTCCCGTACGACAAGCCCCCAAGGCCGTCCAGTCGGCATAAGCTGGTCTATCGGAGCGCCCGGGAGGTTAACCCGGATTTGCCGGTATGGCTGGATGCCTGCCTGCAGAAGGCCGTGGCTTTGAAGCCGGACGCCCGGTATTCCGCCTTGTCGGAGTTCCTGAGGGATCTTGAGTTCCCGAATCCTTCTCTCGCACCTTCCACCCGTGGCCCTCTGGTGGAACGTGTTTCATCCAAGGACTGGCGTTTTATCGCGGCCCTGTCACTGATGCTCAATCTGGTCTTGCTGGCTGCCCTGCTGCTCGATTACTAATGGTATACTCTCCCGACACGATAACGTTCCGTTGCCATGGAGAATCAAATGCCGGTCCAAGATCACCTGGTCATTTTTGATACCACCCTGAGGGATGGCGAGCAGAGCCCTGGCGCTACCATGACCAAGGCAGAGAAGCTGCGTATTGCCAAGGTACTGGAGAAGCTTCGGGTGGACGTCATCGAGGCCGGCTTCCCCATTGCCAGTCAAGGCGATTTTGACGCGGTAAAGTCCATTGCAGAGGCCATCAAGGATTCCACCGTTTGCGGCCTGGCACGTGCGACAGACGGCGACATAGACCGCGCAGCCGAAGCCATACAGCCCGCGCAAAGCGGTCGTATTCACACCTTTATCGCGACTTCCCCGATTCACATGAAGCACAAGCTGCAGCTGCAGCCGGACGAAGTCGTAGAGCAGGCTGTCCGGGCGGTGAAACGGGCCCGTGGCCATGTCGACGATGTTGAATTCTCCTGTGAGGATGCCGGTCGCTCCGAGCTGGATTTCCTGTGCCGCATCATTGAGGCGGCCATTGATGCCGGTGCCCGCACGATCAATATTCCCGACACCGTTGGTTACGCCATCCCGGAACAGTTCGGGGAAACCATCCATCAGTTGCTGAACCGTATTCCCAATGCTGACAAGGCGGTATTTTCCGTGCATTGCCACAACGACCTGGGCCTGGCTGTAGCCAACTCGCTGGCCGCAGTCAGTCGGGGCGCGCGCCAGGTTGAATGTACGATCAACGGTCTCGGTGAGCGGGCAGGGAATGCTTCGCTGGAGGAAATTGTCATGGCGGTGCGTACCCGCCAGGATTTGTTCTCCATCGATACCCGCATCGACACCCAACACATTGTCCCGGCCTCCCGGTTGGTTTCGACCATTACCGGCTTCCCGGTGCAACCCAACAAAGCGATTGTTGGTGCCAACGCCTTTGCCCATGAATCCGGCATCCATCAGGATGGCGTGCTCAAGCATCGTGAAACCTACGAAATCATGCGGGCCCAGGACGTCGGCTGGCACACCAACAGTCTGGTCCTGGGCAAGCACTCCGGGCGAAATGCGTTCCGCACCCGCCTGCTTGAACTGGGTATCCAGTTTGAGACAGAGACCGAGCTTAACGAAGCCTTCACCCGCTTCAAGGCACTGGCGGATCTTAAGCACGAGATTTTTGACGAGGATCTGCAGGCAATTGCCAGCGACACTCGGCAAAAAGAGGAAGAAGGCCGGTTCGGGCTGGTGTGCATGCAGGTATGTTCGGAAACCGGCGTCGTCCCCAGGGCCAGCCTCACGTTGCTGATGGACGGCAGGGAGCACAAGGTTGAAGCCGAGGGTAGTGGGCCGGTGGATGCCACCTTCAAGGCGATAGAATCCCTGGTAGACTCCGGCTGTAATCTGCAGCTGTATTCAGTAAACAATATTACCAGTGGCACCGATGCCCAGGGCGAAGTGACGGTTCGCCTGGAGCGAGGTGGTCGGATTGTGAATGGCGTTGGCGCGGATACCGATATTATCATCGCTTCCGCCAAGGCCTATATCGAGGCCCTGAACCTGATCAGTCGGGGTGGCATTCGCCAGCACCCCCAGGTTGCCGATGTTTGATGTGTTCGATGTGAAAGTACTAACCGGGGCGTTCGGATGAGAGTGTCGGAAGCAGAGAGGCAGTTCTATCTCGGGGTCGCAGGTATCCGTACATGGTATGCCCGTGAGCCCCTGCCGGGCGCGGCTCCCAGTCCGGTTTTCGAGTTTCCCGAGGAGGTCGCGCCGCCCGCATTGGCGGCGCCAGAGACCCGCGTTGCCCCGGCGGCTGCGAAAACGTCGGCCAACAGGAAGCCTGCTCCGGAAGTGGCGGGGCGGGCTGGTGAGCGGATTGCTCATCTGCAGGCGCTGATGGCCGGAGAAAACACACCTGCGAATACCTCTGCCCCGGAAGCGACGACGGAGTCCGGGACTGACGATGTCGCGTCCCGGCAGGCATCGGCGGACGATGTGAATGAGGTGCCTGAGGAGCTGAGTCAGGCGCCATTGAAAGGAGCCGATCTGAAGGTAGCCCTCGGACTATGGGCGGTTGATGGCGCACTGTTGGTGGGAGAAATGTCGGATGACGCCAGTACCCGTCTGCAGGACTCTCTTGCCGGCAATATTCTCAAGGCCCTGGGTTATGCGGAGCAGGCGAAGACTGAGAGTCTGCAATGGCCAGTCTTTGCCAACCCGCTGGTGCCGGGGAACGGCTTCGCCGATTTTACCCGGGTGTTGAAGTCTCTGGCGGGTGAGCGCGAGGGGCGGCGGGTCATCCTGCTCGGAGTATTGCCCGGGAGTCTGCCCGCAGATCGCGATTCGTGGCTGGCCAGCACGCTGGGGCAAGTGGCCGTTGATTTCCCCCACACCCTGGCCGAGCTGGCTGCGGTGCCTTCCTACAAGCGCGCACTCTGGGAGCAACTCAAACCGTTGACAAGGTCCCGGGCGTGACCCAATCGCAATACGATCAGGTTCGCCAGAATGACCGGGTGATCCGCCCGCTGTTGCCCGACGACTTGCCGGATGTTCTGGATATCGAACTGCGGTGCTATTCCCACCCCTGGAGCGAGTCCGTGTTCCGTGACTGTTTCCGGCAGCATTACCGACTGTGGGCCTACGATTGCGGAGGCACGCTGAGCGGCTACGCGATTGTTGCGTACCTGTATGACGAAGCACACCTGCTGAACCTGTGCATTGCCCCGGACATTCGCCGGGAAGGAGCCGGTCGTCAGTTGCTGCGGCATCTGTTGGCATACGCGGCGCACGACGGGATGCAGCAGGTTATTCTCGAAGTCCGTGCGTCCAATCGCAATGCAGCGGCGCTCTACCAGTCGGAAGGGTTTCGGGTTATCGGGGAGAGGCCCGGCTATTACCCTGCGCCCGACGGGCGGGAGGACGCCATTGTCATGGCCTTCGGCTTGTCCGGCGCCTAGGGGCTATCCACGACTTTCCAGCGGCTACAGTGTTCGCGTCTGGATCTTATTCCCCCTATAATGGCGGCCTTTTCAGCGTATTTGATTCAGGTTGCTGTCCATTATGTCCACCCTTTCACAAGAAGTTTCCAAACGTCGTACCTTTGCGATCATCTCGCACCCCGACGCCGGTAAGACCACCATCACGGAAAAGGTCCTGTTGTTCGGGCAGGCGATCCAGAAAGCCGGAACCGTCAAAGGCAAGAAGTCCGGCCAGCATGCCAAGTCCGACTGGATGGAGATGGAGAAAGAGCGGGGCATCTCGGTGACCACCTCCGTGATGCAGTTCCCCTATGGCGACCGTTTGGTGAACCTGCTGGACACGCCGGGTCACGAAGACTTCTCCGAGGATACCTACCGCACGCTGACGGCGGTCGATTCCTGCCTGATGGTGATTGACAGTGCCAAGGGTGTTGAGGAACGGACCATCAAATTGATGGAGGTCACCCGTCTGCGGGATACCCCGATCCTGACGTTCATGAACAAGCTTGACCGGGATACAAGGGATCCGGTGGAGCTGATGGACGAAGTGGAGGATATCCTCAAGATCGCTTGCTCCCCGGTGACCTGGCCCATTGGCATGGGCAAGAATTTCAAGGGGGTTTACCACCTGCTGCGTGATGAGGTGATTCTGTACCAGTCGGGGCAGGGTCATATGATCCAGGAGCGTCGTGTAATTTCCGGTCTGGACAATCCGGAGCTGGATGACGTACTGGGCGCTTATGCCTCCGAGCTGCGTGATGAAATCGAACTTGTCAAAGGGGCCTCCCACGAGTTCGATCACGACGCGTTTCTCAAGGGCGAACTGACCCCGGTTTTCTTCGGGACCGCCCTGGGGAACTTCGGCGTCGACCATATGCTGGACGGGCTGGTGGAGTGGGCGCCGGCGCCGCAGCCAAGGGAGACCGATTTGCGGCCGGTGGAGCCGGCTGAAGATGTGTTTTCCGGCTTTGTCTTCAAGATCCAGGCGAACATGGACCCCCAGCACCGGGACCGGGTAGCGTTCCTGCGGATCGTGTCGGGTCGTTACAATCAGGGCATGAAGGCCCGCCATGTGCGGATTGGCAAAGAGGTGCGTTTTTCTGATGCGCTGACCTTCATGGCAGGTGATCGTGAACATGCGGAGGAAGCCTTTGCCGGGGACATTATCGGGCTTCACAATCACGGTACCATTCAGCTCGGTGACACCTTCACCTCCGGTGAGAGTATGAAGTTTACCGGTATTCCGAACTTCGCCCCGGAACTGTTCCGTCGTATCCGCCTCAAGGACCCGCTCAAGTCCAAACAATTGCAAAAAGGGCTGATCCAGCTGTCCGAGGAAGGCGCCGTCCAGGTATTCCGGCCGCTCAAGAACAACGACCTGATTGTGGGGGCCGTCGGTGTTCTGCAGTTCGATGTGGTGGTTAGTCGTCTCAAGAGTGAGTACAAGGTCGAGGCGGTGTACGAGGCGATCAATGTGGCGACCGCGCGCTGGGTAAGCAGCAGTGATGAGCGTAAACTGGACGAGTTTCAGCGCAAGAACAATGATTACCTGGCACTGGATGGCAGCGACCAGCTGGCCTACATCGCACCGACCATGGTGAACCTGCAGCTGGCCCAGGAGCGTTATCCCGACATCCAGTTCCACAAGACCCGGGAACATTAATCACGGCGGAACGCTATGGAACTGGTCGATGCCCACTGTCACTTCGATTTCCCGGAATTTGACGGGCAGCGAGAGAGGGTGCTTGACCAGGCGCGCGATGCAGGCGTTTCCCGGCTGGTGATACCCGGTGTTGATCGACAGAATTGGGAGCGGGTTATCGCGACCGCCGCCAGTTTGCCCGGCGTGTCTTATTGTCTGGGCATCCATCCGTGGTTTGTTGATGAGCACCAGCAGGACGATCTGGTCGTCCTGGAAACGTTGCTTTCAGGCCAGGACAGGCGCTGCGTAGGGCTCGGGGAGTGCGGGCTGGATCGCCTGAGGGGCGAGTTGTCCAGCCAGATTCCGTGGTTCGAGGTGCAGGTGGACCTGGCCGGTCGGCTGGGGCGTTCCCTGGTTATCCACTCGGTACGAACCCACGATGAAATCCATGGAATATTGAGGGCTCGGGGCTTTCACGGCAAAGCGCTGGTCCATGGGTTCTCAGGGAGCTATCAGCAGGCCCGCAAACTGGTGGACCTCGGGTGTTATATCGGTGTTGGTGGTGTCATTACCCATCCGCGCGCGAAGAAGACGCGAGATACGGTGGCGCGCCTGCCGCTGGAAGCTCTGGTGCTGGAGACCGATGCGCCGGACATGCCGCCGGAGGGTGTGAAGAAGGGTGCGAATTCGCCCGTTTTCCTGCCCCGGATATTCAGTGCGCTCGCAGGGCTGCGCCACGAAAACGCCGATCAGTTGGCCGAGCAGCTTAGGGATAACGCCTACCGGCTTTATGACTGGAAGCTGCAGGTGTAAGGGAATAACGAAACACCGAGCTTCGGGGTTGGCTTTCCTGTGAGGTTCGGATATACTTCGCGCCCTGGCTTTTCAAGGCGATGCCATCATCTCAGCCCCGAATGATGTCACTGCCAATCAATACAGGTACAGAACCCCTCCGGATGCCAAGCGTTTACCGGTGGTGGTTTTTAACGTTTCTTATATAGCGTTCAAGGCGGAATCAATGAAGACTCTGAGTGCGAAACCAGAAACAGTAACACGTGACTGGTACGTTGTAGACGCAGCCGGCAAGACGCTGGGTCGTCTGTCAACCGAAATCGCCCGTCGTCTGCGGGGCAAGCATAAGCCTGAGTATACCCCTCATGTAGACACTGGCGATTACATCGTTGTTATCAACGCAAGCCAGGTCCGGGTTACCGGGAAAAAAGCATCTGCAAAGATGTACTACAGCCACACTGGCTTTCCGGGTGGAATCAAGTCCATCAACTTCGAGAAGCTGGTCGACAAGGCTCCTGAGCAAATCATTCAGAAGTCTGTCAAAGGCATGCTTCCGAGTGGTCCGCTCGGCCGCGCCATGTTCAAGAAGCTGAAAATCTATGCCGGCGCTGAGCATCCTCACGCAGCCCAGCAGCCCAAAGAACTCGACATTTAACGGAAGGCGGATATGTCTGTAGCACAAAATTACGGTACTGGTCGCCGCAAGACATCCACGGCTCGGGTTTTCATCAAGCCGGGAAGCGGTAACATCTCAATCAACGGTCGCTCCATCGAAGATTTCTTCGGTCGTGAGACCCTGCGCATGATCGTTCGTCAGCCGCTGGTTGTTGCTGAGTCTACTGATCGTTTTGACATCAACATCACTGTTAAAGGTGGTGGTATCAGTGGCCAGGCAGGTGCAATTCGCCACGGCCTGACTCGTGCCCTGATGGATTACGATGAGACTCTGCGCCCGGCGCTGCGTCAAGCGGGTTACGTTACCCGTGATGCGCGTGAAGTTGAGCGTAAGAAAGTGGGTCTGCGCAAGGCGCGTAAGCGTCCTCAGTTCTCCAAGCGTTAATTTCGCTGGAGCATTGCAGCAGTCCAGAAAACCCGGCCCGATGGTCGGGTTTTTTATTGTTTGGAAAGTGTGTTCCAATCTGTCGGGAGGTTGGGCGGTGGGTTTGTCTCCGGCTTTCCGACTTGTAAGGTCAGGGTAATTTCATTACCATTTGTGCGCTTATAATTTTGGGTTGTGAAGTCCTTTATGAAGTGTGGCAGCGCCGATTCGCGGTGCTCTGCGCCTCGCCTGATGGGAGAAAACCATAATGAGTAATGGCGACGTGAGCCAAGGCCGGCGCCGGTTTCTGATCGGTGCTACGTCGGTGGTAGGTGGAGTCGGCGTCGTCGGTGCGACAGTCCCTTTCGTGGCGTCCTGGAATCCCAGCGCCAAAGCGGAAGCAGCTGGTGCGCCGGTTACCGCTAATGTCAGTAAACTGGAGCCGGGTCAGCAGATGACCGTGGAATGGCGGGGTAAGCCTGTCTGGGTTATCCGCCGTACGCAGGAAATGCTCGACAACATTGAGAAGCTGAACGATGAGGTCAAGGATCCCCAGTCAGAGGATGCCGCTCAGCCTGCCTACATAGAAGGCATTTACCGTGCCGTTAAGGAAGAATACGTGGTTCTGGTCGGTATCTGTACACACCTTGGCTGCTCGCCGCAGTTCCGCCCCGAAGTGTCTCCTGCCGATCTGGGAGAGAGCTGGCTGGGCGGATTCTACTGCGCCTGTCACGGTTCCCGGTACGATCTGGCCGGACGTGTCTATGCAAACCAGCCGGCACCGCAGAACCTGGAGGTTCCTCCGTATCGTTTCGATGATGAGAGCACTCTGACCATAGGTCTTGATCCGGAGGGGGCAGCGTAATGCAAAAGCTAGTATCCTGGATTGATGAGCGTCTTCCGGTTGTTGACGCCTGGAACAAACACGTTGGCAAGTATTACGCGCCAAAAAACTTCAACATGTGGTACTTCTTTGGCTCACTGGCCATGCTCGTGCTGGTCAATCAGCTGATTACCGGTATCTGGCTGACCATGAGTTACAACCCGACCGCCGAGGGCGCCTTTGCGTCGGTCGAATACATCATGCGTGATGTCGAGTGGGGCTGGCTGCTCCGCTACTTGCACTCCACCGGTGCGTCGGCGTTCTTCGTGGTGGTATACCTCCACATGTTCCGTGGTCTGATGTACGGTTCCTACCAGAAGCCCCGGGAACTGATCTGGATCTTCGGCATGTTGATCTACCTGGTACTGATGGCAGAAGCCTTTATGGGCTACCTGCTGCCCTGGGGCCAGATGTCCTACTGGGGTGCTCAGGTTATCGTTAACCTGTTTGGCGCCATTCCGGTTATCGGTGATGACCTGTCTCTGTGGATTCGCGGTGACTATCTGATCTCCGGCATCACCCTGAACCGTTTCTTTGCGCTCCATGTGGTCGCTCTGCCGATCGTTCTCCTTGGTCTTGTCGTGCTGCACATCCTGGCGCTCCATGAAGTGGGTTCCAACAACCCCGATGGCATCGATATCAAGAAGAACAAAGACGAGAACGGTATCCCCAAGGATGGTATTCCCTTCCATCCGTATTACACCGTCCACGATTTGCTCGGTGTGGGTGTGTTCTTCTTCATTTTCTTTATCGTGGTCTTCTACTTCCCGGAGATGGGTGGCCTGTTCCTGGAGAAACCAAACTTCGAACCTGCCAATGCTCTGAAGACGCCGGATCATATCGCGCCGGTCTGGTACTTCACGCCATTCTACGCAATGTTGCGCGCGGTCACGGTGGATCTGTTCGGTCTCGACGCGAAGTTCTGGGGCGTTGTCGTCATGGGTGCGGCCATCGCTATCCTGTTTGTCCTGCCCTGGCTTGACCGGAGCCCGGTGCGTTCCATGCGTTACAAGGGCTGGATCAGCAAGGTTGCCCTGGCGATCTTTGCCGTCAGCTTTGTGATTCTGGGCTACCTGGGTATCGTACCGGCAACAGAAGGGCGGACACTCGTTGCTCAGATTCTGACAACGCTGTACTTCCTCTACTTCATTCTCATGCCGTTCTATACGCGCATGGAGAAAACCAAGCCAGTACCAGAGAGGGTGACAGGATAATGAGAAAGCTGATTTTTGGTCTTTTCATCGCGATCCTGCCAGCCCTCGGGCTGGCAGCGGGTGCCGCCGTGTCTCTGGACACCATGGAGCCCGACCACGCTAACAAGGCATCTCTTCAGCGTGGTGCGGCCCTGTTCACCAACTATTGCATGGGTTGCCACTCTGCCGAGTTTGCACGTTACAAGCGTGTGTCCGACGATCTGGGCATTCCGGCAGAGCTGTACGAGGAGAACCTGATCTTCACCGGTGCCAAGATTGGCGAGCTGATGAAGGTTTCTATGAGCAAGGACCAGTCCGCTGACTGGTTTGGTGCGCCTCCTCCCGACCTGACCCTGGAGTCCCGTCTGCGTGGCGAGAGCTGGATTTACTCCTACCTTCGGGGTTTCTACAAGGACGACACCCGTCCACTCGGCGTGAACAACGTTGTCTTTGAAAATGTTGGCATGCCCCATGTTATGGCTGACTTGCAGGGGCTGTGTGCGGTTGAGCCCAGAATTGGTGAGGGTTCCAGCGTTGATCCGTTGAGCGGTAACATTAACAATGCCGATGTCTGCCCTGAATATGCCATTGAGGGCAGCATGTCTGCAGCGGAGTTTGATCGGGCAATGTACGACCTGACCAACTTCCTGTCCTATATGGGCGACCCGGTGAAACTGGAGCGTGAACGTCTGGGGATCTTCGTACTGATCTTCGTGGCGGTCTTCTTTATTTTCGCCTACCTGCTCAATCGGGAGTACTGGAAGGACGTACACTGAGATTTCAGGTATAATCTCGTACCCTGAGTTCCAGCGGGCAATTGCCGGCCCGCTGGATTTTTGCGTTTTTCAGGATCATTTCGGTTTGTTTACTCGTGAGGTAGTTCTATGGGCGTTGTGACCAAGCGGTCATCAATGACGTTTTTCTCGGACCCGGCCAGCCATTACAGTCATCGTGTGCGCATTGTACTGGCAGAGAAGGGTGTAACGGTTGATGTCGTCGATGTTGACCCGGATAACCCCCCGGCGGAGTTGGCCGACCTTAATCCGTATAATGCCCTGCCTACCCTGGTGGATCGTGATCTGGTTCTCTATGAACCGAATATCATGATGGAATATCTGGATGAGCGTTTTCCCCATCCGCCGTTGCTACCGGTGTACCCGGTCGCGCGTGCCAATAGCCGGCTGATGATCCATCGGATCCAGAAAGACTGGTGTGGCCTGGTAGACCAGATCCTGGCACAACCGGGAGCCAAGGCTTCCGAGGCTGCCCGCAAGGAACTGCGGGAAAGCCTGCTGGCGACAGCGCCCCTGTTCGGAGAGATGCCATTCTTCCTGTCCGAAGAGTTCACGATCGTGGATTGCTGTATCGCTCCGATCCTCTGGCGTCTTCCGGCTCTGGGGATTGAGCTTGACGACAAGCAGGCCAAGCCATTACAGAAATACATGGAAAGTATCTTCAGTCGTGAAGGGTTCAAGGCGAGCCTTTCCGATCTGGAAGAAGATATCCGTAGCTAATACAGCAATGCAGGGCCTGAAGAACGGGTCAGGAGAAAGGCAGTGCCTGATAGCAAAGTTACCATGACGTCCAGTCGCCCATACCTTGTCAGGGCGTTCAATGAGTGGATCCTGGACAATGACTGTACTCCCTATATCGTCGTTGATGCGGGTGTGCAGGGGGTTCAGGTGCCAACCGAGCATGTAGCCAATGGGCAGATTGTTCTGAACATCAGTCCGGGCGCGGTGCGTGGGCTGGTGATCGGTAACGGTGCGTTGGAGTTCAGCGCCCGGTTTGGTGGCGTCCCGATGCAGGTGTTTATACCGTTGCAGGCGGTCATGGCCATTTATGCCAAGGAGAATGGAGAAGGGATGGTGTTTGGCAGTGAGCCGGGCTCCCCCGATCCTGATGACGACGGCACCCATGATTCCGGGGGAAGTGGTCAAAACTCCGGAGAACGTCCGTCAGGTCGTCCGACACTGAAGGTCGTCAAGTAGACGTCCAGAAGTAAAAAAGCCAGCATTCCGCTGGCTTTTTTATTACCCGCCGAAAAGTTTGCCGTCGATCAGTCCGCAGAGGGCATTGATAATGACAAGCAGCAATGGCGTTGCCGCGGTGGCGGACAGGTTGTCCAGGGCAATTTCATGGTCTTCCGGGTGGAGAAGGGAGGTGATGTCGGATTTTTCCTTCGCGCTCAGAACCACTATCCGCATTTCCCGGTCATGGGCGGCCTGGATGGCCTGGATAAGGTTTGCTTTGTGCCCGTCATCGACAATGACAAAGAGCAGGTCATCGGCCTTGCCGATGGCGCGAACCTGCCTGGAAAACGTGTCATTAAACCGGTTGTCGCGACAGATAGCGGAGTAGGTGGTGGCGTCCGCGCCGAGGTTGATGGCGGGGAGTGCTGGTCGGTCATTTTCAAAGCGGTTCAGCAGCGCCGTGCAGAAGTACTGGGCAAGGATATTGGCATTCCCGTTGGCGCAGGTGATGATCTTGCCGTCGCTCAGGAGGGTGTGCACAAAGGCATCCGCCGCTGCTTCAATGGCGGGCGCTGTCGTGCTGGCAGCGTGGGCGGTGTGCTCCATGTGCGCAGCAAACCACTGGTTGATCTGTTGTTCGGTATCGGTCATGTTCACGCCTGAATTGCATTTTTTATCCATTGTACCCGGTATTTTTTGATATCGCCGGGCGCGATCGCAATGACATCAATGCGGCTGGGCACGTTCCAGAGTCCGTTTCGATGCAGATAATAGGATGCTGCTTTCACCAGTCTGCGCTGTTTTTCCCGGGTCACAGACTCCGCGCCGCCACTGAAGCTGCCATGGCCGCGGTAGCGGACTTCGAAGAAGACCAGTGATTCACCGTCGCGGCCGATGAGGTCAATTTCGCCACCACGACTGAACACGTTGCGTTCCAGGATGGTGACGCCGCGGCTCTGCAGGTATCTTGCGGCGACAGCCTCTGTATGGGTCCCAATGGCTTTGCTGCCTGGTTTGCCGTCCATGGCGAGTTCCCCGTTTTCTGGTGGTTATTCTTCTTCCCTGGTGGTGTCCTCTTCCGGCACGGATGTTAACAGTTCTGGTGTCCCGCCCGAGAAGCGTGCCCACAGCTGTTGGCGGTGAATGCTCCCTTGCGGCGCCATGGTCAGAACCCCGGTCTGACCCTTGATGTTCGTTCCTTCAACCTGCCTCAGAAGTGGCAGGCGTTTGCTCAGGTTCCACGCATCCGCGCCCATGGCGAACAATCTGCCCAGCTGCCCCCGCATGTCCGGTAGTGCCTGGAGCGCAGTATTGCGGAACTCGTTTTCGTCATCAAGAACCCAGGGAATGTCAGTGAAGATGACGTTGTTGAGATCGCGATCCCGAGAGGGATCCTCATTACCCTCATACACCATGGACGGTGAATACACGGGAAGATCACCGCCAAAATAGAAAGCAAACAATGGCTTGAACTGTCTGGCAATGGTGGGTTCGGCGACCATCACCACGGCATCCGCGTCTTGCCGGCGACGGGGTTCAAACTCGACATTCACTCCTGCGGTTCGCTCTACATCAATCGCCCGCTCGCGGGAAGCGGTGATGCCCAGCAAGTCGGCGGTTATTGCCCGGAAATTGTCTTCCTTGAAATAGCGTTCAATGTCCAGCGCGACACTGCCGTTCTCTGCCATGCGCTCCAGCAGCGCGGATTCCAGGCGGTCCCCCCATTCACTCTGGGGAATCAATGCCAGTACCTGGTCATTGTTTTCGCTGGCAAGCCGGTCGGCGATCTGGCGGGCTTCGTCTTCGGCGGAGAGGCCAAACTGGTAAAGGCCGGATGGCGCTTCAGAGCCCTGCGGCAGGTAGTTCAGGCCAAGTACCGGCACCGGCATGGACTCCATCTCGGCAAGGCTGGCCAGCGCCTCTTTTTCCAGCGGGCCGACAACAAGGTCCTGACCGTCCGCCGCAAACTCCTGGTAGAGGTCCCGAAAGTCCTTGCCGGCAGAATTGACTACCCGAATCTCGGTTTTGCTGCGGTCCGCGGACTGGTCATCATAGTAGGCGGCAAAAAAACCGTCCCTGATGGCTTTGCCCGCGCTTGCCAATGGGCCATCAAGCGGCAGTGCGAGCGTGATTCGCTCTGGCCGGGTCTCAGCCAGGCTGGCGATCAACTGAAGCTCGGAAGGCATGGCGATGGCGGCGGGATGTCCTGGCCAGTTGTTTTGCCACTGGCGTACTGTGCGACCCTGCTCATCCAGGTTCATGCCGGGTTCCCTCAACATCCCGGCAAGCTCTATCCAGCCCTGGCCTTCGTATCCGATGATCTGACCGCTGTCCTCTGATAGCTGCTTGTCTGAGGTGGCCTTGAGGGCTTGCCAGATGCGGTCGTGGATCTCCTGCATATCCTGGCGGGAGTCCGATTGTGCAAGCAGTATCAGGGTAGCTGCGGCGGACAGGTTGTCGCCAGCCAGCTGCAGGGTGTCGGCCTGCAGGTTGGCAGCGCGCGCCATCAGGCCTCGCTCATAGTTCAGGAACTGGTCTGGTTGCAGGCTGCTGGAGAGTTCGTCGGCCCATGCCCGATCCTCCAGGGTGGTGGCGCTGCCCATCGAAAGTAACAGATACTGATCCATCAGGTTGCCAGTGGTCTGGCTCAGCAGGTCGCTCTGTAGAATGGTTCGTGCGGCTTGGTGGTCACCCTGATTCTGGAACCGGTCTGCGGTGCGTAGCAGGTATTTCTGAGCCTCGTTCCGGTCACTATGGCCACTAGCGGTCTCAATGGCCTGGCTGGCGGTTTCGGCCACCTCGGACTCCAGGTTGACGCTGGCACATCCGGCGGCCAGCATTGTCAGTAGCAGAACGGTGATGAAAGTTCTCGGGGTCAGACAGTGTTTGGTCATGGCGGGCTCACGATACTCCGGGTAAATACGCTTGTGACGCTGGATAAACGACGGCATCATGCCGGGAGCCCGGAATTTGACGGGCTCCCCTGTATCATTCTCAGGCTGGCAAGTTTAACAGCTCCCGGGCCATTTCACATGACGTTGGTGTCATGGTCCCCAGACAAGAGAGGCATAAGTGAATTCAGACCCCGGTTCCCAGGCCAGGTCAGGCACCCTATACATTGTGGCGACGCCCATTGGTAATCTGGAGGACCTGTCCCCCAGGGCGTCCTCAACGCTGGCAAGTGTCGCCGTGATTGCCGCTGAGGATACGCGCCACAGTGGTCGGCTGTTGCAGCACCTTGGTATCAGCAAGCCGATGCTGGCGCTTCACGATCATAACGAGCGCGACAGGGCTTCCCGGTTGCTCGATCGACTGGAAGCCGGGGAGGATGTGGCGCTGGTATCCGATGCCGGAACGCCGTTGATTTCTGACCCGGGTTATGTGCTGGTGCGCCAGGCGAGGGAGCGGGGCATCAGGGTGAGCCCGGTTCCCGGTCCTTGTGCCCTGGTGACTGCCCTGAGCGCGGCCGGCCTGCCTACGGATCGTTTCCTGTTTGCTGGATTTTTGCCCTCCAAGCGTGGCGCCCGTCGGTCCGAGCTGGAGGCGCTGGCTACGGAGACGGCTACGCTGGTCTTTTATGAATCGCCCCACCGGATTCTGGAAACCGTTGCTGAAATTCGCGATGTGATGGGGAGTGAGCGTGAAATCGTCCTTGGTCGCGAACTTACGAAAACCTTCGAAACATTCTACGCCGGGCCGGCGGGAGAGGTCTGTCAGGTTATTGAGGCAGACCCCAATGGGGCTCGTGGTGAGTTTGTGGTGATGATCCATGGGGTGCGCCGTGAGTCGGACGTGGATGACGCCGGGGCTGTCGATACGGATAAACTGCTGCAGTTGCTGGCGGCCGAATTGCCGGTCAAGAAGGTGGCGAAGATAGCGGCGGAACTGACGGGGCGCTCCAAAAACGAATTGTATCAGCGCGTGTTGGCCCTGAAACCGGAGTGAGTGAGCGGGTTTCGCTTGCACGCTTTCGATCGCAGGAGTATTGTCGTGCCCGAGCTCGCCAGACAGTCGCCGCCAGTACGCTGGGGGAGGAAAGTCCGGGCTCCGCAGGGCAAGGTGCCAGGTAACGCCTGGGCGGCGTGAGCCGACGGAAAGTGCAACAGAAAGCAGACCGCCTAAGCGCCTTCGGGCGCCGGTAAGGGTGAAACGGTGCGGTAAGAGCGCACCGCGTGACTGGTAACAGTTCACGGCGATGGTAAACCCCACCTGGAGCAAGACCAAATAGGAATCCAATGGCGTGGCCCGCGCTGGATTCGGGTAGGTTGCTTGAGGCCTGTGGTGACGCAGGCCCTAGATGAATGACTGTCCACGACAGAACCCGGCTTATCGGCGAGCTCGTTTTTCCTGCCTTTGCTGTTTGTCATTCTCAGACAGCGTCTTTTATAGCCAAAAAATCTTAAACCTCACTTGCCATCTTCAGACCTATTTGCAGGTCTATGATTTTTATCCCTTTCTTTTTCGTAATCTGTGCCCCCTGGTGAATCCTGAGCTGTAACCTCTTGTCATAAAAGGAACTTTTACAGGTGCGACGCCGTTAGCGGCGCTTGCATTGTGTATTGCGTGTTTCTATAGTGTGCAGAAGTGGGAAAAAGTGGTTTTTAGTGGTTTTTTTTGGTTTCTGAACCCCAGAGTCGGTGCAAATGAGCAACTTTCTTGGCAGTCATGCCATCAATATGGATGCGAAGGGTCGCTTGGCGATCCCCGCCAAGGTGCGTGAGGAACTCGCGCAAGCCTGTGGTGGTCGCATTGTATTGACTGCCAATGCGGATGAAGAGCGCTGTCTGTTGGTGTATCCGGAGCCGGAATGGGAAATCCTCCGGCCCAAGATTGAAGCCTTGCCCAACATGAACAAAGCGGCCCGTCGGCTGCAGCGCCTGATTCTGGGTAATGCTGCGCCCATGGAGCTTGATGGTGCGGGGCGCATTCTTGTTCCGCCTACATTGCGCAGTTATGCGCACCTGGAGAAAAAACTGATGCTGATCGGGCAAGGCAAAAAGCTGGAGCTCTGGAGCGAAGAGCGCTGGTTCGCCTGGCTGGATGAGTCCTCGGACGACGAAGACATGCCGCCAGAGATGGAGGCACTTTCCTTATGACCTCCGATCGCAAGCAGGGGGTTGCGGGCCAGAAGTTCTCGCATCGCTCCGTGCTCCTGGATTCGGCGGTCGATTATCTGATTAATGACCCCGATGGGTTGTACGTCGATGGCACCTTTGGTCGTGGTGGCCACAGCCGTTTGGTGCTCGGAAAGCTCGGGGAGCAGGGCCGGTTGCTGGGAATAGACAAGGATCCCGAGGCAATTCGGGCGGCTCGTGAGCTGGCTTCCGCAGACGCGCGCTTTTCCTGTTACCACGGTTCTTTTGCCGAGCTTGATGCGGCTATCCGGGAGCAGGGATGGGAAAGTGTGAACGGGGTGTTGCTGGATCTGGGGGTGTCTTCGCCGCAACTGGATGACGCCGCCCGTGGATTCAGCTTCATGCGCGATGGTCCGTTGGATATGCGCATGAATCCCGAGCAGGAGCCCAGCGCCGCGCAGTGGCTGGCGAAGGCAGAGGAACGCGAAATTGCGGACGTCATCTACCGCTACGGTGAGGAACGTTTCTCCCGTCGCATCGCTCGCCGTGTCGTCGAGCGTCGGCAGGAAGCGCCGCTTCAGACCACCCGGGAGCTGGCGGAACTGGTCAGCCAGGCGGTCCCGAAAAAGGAAAAAAACAAGCATCCCGCAACCCGGACATTTCAGGCAATCCGGATTTTTATCAATCGGGAGCTTGAGGATCTGGAGGTGGTGCTTGCTGCGGCGGCGGAGCGGCTTGTACCGGGTGGACGTCTGGTGGTGATCAGTTTCCACTCGCTGGAGGATCGATTGGTCAAACGGTTCATGCGGGATATTGCCCGTGGGCCCAGGTTGCCGAAAGGGGTGCCGGTGACGGCTGCCGAGGAGGCATCGGAGTTTCGATTGATCGGCAAGGCCAGTAAGGCCAATACGGAAGAAGTGAGTGATAACGTTCGGGCGCGGAGCGCAGTCATGAGAGTGCTTGAGCGTGTTCATAACAAACAGGGTTTACAGGGGAGCGCATGAGTATGGGCGCCGTAGCTATTGCGCCAGCGGTCAAGACCGCGGGTCTGAACAAGCAGAAGGTCAAGGACGGGCTGGCGAGTGCGGTTCGTGTGTCGCAGCAGGTTTTTGAGTCGTTGCAACAAAAACGGGTGCTGATTTCCGTTGCGCTGGTGGGCTTGCTGATTGCGTCTTCCATTGGCGTGGTTGTGAGCGCCCATGAGAACCGGGAGCTGTTCAACACCTTGTCGCAGCTCCAGGGGAAGCGGGATCAGTACCAGCGTGAATGGAGCCAGTTGCTGCTGGAGCAGAGCGCATTAAGTGCCCATAGTCGGGTGGAAGCTCTTGCGGCCCAGCGCTTTGGAATGGTTGTGCCCGGTAAAGAGGATATTGTGCTGGTGCCGCTGATGACGCCGGTAGCGGGCCTTTGAACACTGATAATAACTAACTCAGGGTGACTGCTTTGTCCGATCAGGGAAAGAACTCAACATGGAGTCAGCGATTGGCTGCCGGGCTGAAAGCCTGGCGCTATGGCTCTGTGCTGGGCGTTTTCCTGATTGTGGTGGTCGTTCTCGGCTGGCGCCTGGTGGACCTGCATGTGGTCGATAACGAATTCCTGCGCAAGCAGGGCGATGTGCGCACCATCCGCGTGGAATCCATCGATGCCCACCGGGGTGTTATCACGGATCGTCATGGGGAATCCCTGGCGGTCAGCACGCCGGTACAGACGGTGTGGGCCAATCCATCCGAACTGGGCCCGGACGAACCCCGTTTAAGTCATCTGGCGCGCCTGCTCGACATCAATGAAGCTCGTTTACGGCAGCGGCTGGCATCCTATGAAGGTCGTGAGTTCATGTACCTTCGTCGCAAGATCCAGCCGGGCCTAGCCGAACAGGCGTTGGCGCTGGGTATCCCGGGGGTATACAGCCGCCAGGAATATCGCAGGTATTACCCGGCGGGCGAGGTGACTTCCCATGTGGTCGGGTTTGCCAACATAGATGAAAGCGGGCAGGAAGGCATAGAACTGGCCTACAACCAGTGGCTGAGCGGCGAGAGTGGCCGCAAGCGGGTGCTCAAGGATAATCGTGGACGGGTCATCAAGGATCTGACGCTGATCCGTGATGCCAGACCCGGAAGAGATCTCGCCTTAAGCATTGATCTGCGCCTTCAGTACCTGGCCTATCGGGAACTCAAGGCGGTTGTCGGAGCACACAGTGCCCGCGGCGGAACCCTGGTCATGCTGGACGTGGATACCGGGGAAGTGCTGGCGATGGTCAACCAGGGCTCCTACAACCCCAATGATCGGAGTCAGTTGAGTGCGGACCGGTTGCGGAACAAGGCCATTACGGACCTGTTTGAGCCCGGTTCCACCATGAAACCGGTCACTATGGCGGCGGCCCTGGAGTCCGGAAAGTTCAATCACAACAGCACGATTGATACAGCGCCGGGCTACCGGCGCTTTGGTCGTTTTACCATCCGCGACAGTCGCAATTACGGCGTGATAGACATGACCACCGTCATTTCCAAGTCCAGCAACGTGGGGATGAGCAGAATTGCCACAGAGCTTGGTGGTGACGTCATCCGGGATCTTTACTCCCGCCTCGGTATTGGCCAGCCGACAGGGATCGGGTTCCCCGGCGAAGCCGTTGGCGTTCTGCCGGCACCGCCCAAGTGGCGCCCCGTTGAGGAGGCGACATTGTCCTATGGCTATGGCATGAGCGTGAACGCCCTGCAGCTGGCGCAGGCATACATGGTGCTGGCCAATGGCGGCATTCGCTATCCATTGAGTCTGCTGAAGCGGGAAGAACGGCCACCGGGGGAACGCGTGCTGTCTGAAAAGGTCTCATTTCAGATACGGGAAATGCTGCGCGAGGCCGTTGAGCATGGCACGGGCAAACGCGCGCAGCCGGGTTTTTATTCCGCCGGCGGCAAGACCGGTACCGTGCACCTGGTGGGGAAAGGTGGCTATGAAGACAGTCAGTACAAGGCCATCTTCGCCGGTATGGCACCTATTGATCATCCGAGAATCGTAACAGTGGTGGCGGTAGACGCACCTCAATCCGGTGAATATTACGGTGGCGAAGTGGCGGCACCGGTATTTGCCAGAGTCATGAGCGATGCGCTGCGGCTGCTGAATGTGAAACCGGAACTGGAAGTCGGTGACGCACCAGCAGGACCGAAAACACCCGGGGAGCGGGGGTAGGCTATGTGTATCACATCACTCAGCACATTGTTACAGGGTATCGCACCGGTACCGTCGGTCTTCGACGTGACCATCCACGGCTTGCAAACGGACAGCCGGAAGGTGACGTCGGGGGATGCCTTTATTGCACTGGCTGGCAGCCAGACGCCTGCCGATCATTATGTCGATCAGGCCGTGGCGGCGGGAGCAACCGTCATTATTCTTGAGGTCGATGAGCCCGGCGAGTGCCGTGAACACCACGGTGCCCTGATCGTTCCTGTCACCGGCCTGCGAAGCAAGCTGGGCAAGATTGCCGATCGATTTTTCGAGCACCCCTCCCAGCGCCTGCGCCTGATCGGGGTGACCGGAACCAATGGCAAAACCTCGGTCAGTCAGTACATCGCACAGCTGCTCCAGCAGACCGGAACACCCTGTGGGGTGCTGGGTACCCTGGGGTACGGCATGCCGGGTGCGCTTCAGGTGGCATCCCACACCACGCCGGATGTGGTTCAGGTCAACCGGGTGTTATCCCGGATCCTGGCGCAGGGTGGCCGTGCCGCAGCGATGGAAGTGTCTTCCCACGCGCTTGCCCAGGGCAGGATCGACCGGCTCACCATGACGGGTGCCGTGTTTACCAACCTGACCCGGGACCATCTTGATTATCACGGCTCCATGGAAGCCTACGGCGCGGCCAAGGCCCGCCTGTTTGAACGAGAGGAACTGCACTTCGCCGTGGTCAATTTTGATGACCCGTTCGGACGTCAGCTGTACGAGCAGCTTGAAGGCAAATGTGATCGTGTGCGCTACAGCCTGCACGAGGCCCAGACGGAATTGTGGCTGACGGAATTCGAGCCAACCCTGCACGGGTTCAGCGCTTCAGTGGATGGCGAATGGGGCGCGTTCGACATCAGTGTGCCGTTGATGGGCAGCTTCAACGCCAGCAACGTGCTCGCGGCGATGGCAGCTGTGCTCAGTCTTGGCGTGCCGGTAGAGCGGGTTCAGAAAGCAGTCGAGTCGCTGCAACCCCCGCCCGGTCGGCTGGAACCGTTCACCGGCGCCAATGGCGTGCGTGTGGTGGTGGATTATGCCCACACGCCGGATGCCCTGGCCAATGCGCTGGCGGCGCTTCGCCCCCATGTAAAAGGCCGGTTGTTCTGTGTGTTCGGTTGTGGTGGTGACCGGGATAGCGGCAAGCGTCCCGAAATGGCGGCGGAAGCGGAAAAGGGTGCGGATGTTGTCGTGGTGACGGATGACAACCCCCGGGGTGAGCATCCGGACGCCATTGCCCGCGATATTCTGGAAGGGTTTTCAGATCCGGGCCAGGTTGCGGTGATTCATGATCGCGCTGAGGCGATTGCCCGAACGGTCCGTCAGGCTGGCGAGGGTGATGTCGTGCTGATCGCTGGCAAGGGCCATGAGACCTACCAGGAAATCGCCGGGCAGAGGAGCCATTTCAGCGACGCGGAACAGGTTCGCCATATTCTCCAGCTCAATGGAGGTGTGGCGTGATTCGCGCCTTCTCGCTGGCGGAAGCCATCGCGCTGACAGGCGGCCAGTGTCGGGCGGCCGACGCCGGGCAGCGTCTGTTTTCCGGTGTTTCTACGGATACTCGCAGGATTGGCCGTGGGGATCTGTTTCTGGCGCTGCGGGGCGAACACTTTGACGGTCACCAGTTCCTTGCGACCGCTCGGGATGCCGGCGCCGTGGGTGCGGTGGTGGATACCGAAGACCGGTCCGTGGATATACCGCAGATTGTGGTCGCGGACACAGTGGAGGCATTGGCGCAGCTGGCTGCAGGCAACCGTAACGAGAGTGCCGCCCGGTTTGTGGCGGTCACCGGCAGCAGCGGCAAAACCACGGTTCGGGAAATGGTGGCGTCCATTCTGTCACAGATGGGAACCACCCTGGCGACAGAGGGCAATCTGAACAACCACATCGGTGTTCCTCTCACCCTGTTCCGGCTGGAGAAGGAACACCGTTTTGGCGCCATTGAGCTGGGCGCCAGTGGGCTGGGGGAAATTGCCCACACAGTGGCGATTACCCGTCCGGACGTGGCCATCCTGACCAATGCCGGTCAGGCCCACCTGGAGGGGTTTGGCAGTTACGAGAACATTGTCCGCGCCAAAGGCGAGATCATTGATGGTGTTGGCCCCGACGGACTGGTGGTTCTTAACGGCGATGATCCTGCGTTTGGCACATGGCAGCAGCGGGCGGGCGAACGAAGGGTCGTTGCCATCAGTGGCAAGGCCCGGGACTCAGTGGATTATTACCCGTCCGGGATCAGCGTTGATATCGATGAACAAAGTTTCATCGCACATGGTGCCGATGACTGGCAGTGTAGCGTCTCCCTGGCTCTCCAGGGCGAACACAATATCACCAATGCCCTTCTGGCTATCGCGGCTACCCGTGAGCTCGGGGCGACGGATGACGCCATCCGCGAAGGGCTGGCGGCGTTGGAGGCAGTGAAGGGGCGGTTGCAGATGGTGGCGCTGTCCGGGGATCTGACGCTGATCGACGACAGTTATAACGCCAACCCGTCGTCCATGAAGGCCGCCATTGATGTGCTGGCGGCCAGGCCGGGTACCCGCGTAGCGGTATTTGGCGCCATGGCGGAGCTCGGGCCCGAGAGCCTGGCGTTGCATCGCGACGTGGGCGCCCATGCCCGCGACCGCGGGATAGAGCGCCTGGTGGTCGTGGGCCCGGGGTGTGAGGGGTATGTCGAAGGTTTTGGGGAAACGGCTGAAATATGCCCGTCCCACAATGATGCCGTGGACCGCCTGTTGGCTGGCCCGCAGCTTCCGATGACCGTTTTGGTCAAGGGTTCTCGCAGTTCCGCCATGGATCGCGTGGTGGAGGGGATGAAAGAAAAGGTGAATAACTCATGCTGCTCTGGCTAACAGAGGTTCTATCACAATATTTTACCGCCCTGACGGTGTTTCAGTATCTGACGCTGCGCGGGATTCTGGGCACGCTGACGGCGTTGGCCATATCGCTGCTGATCGGTCCGGTGATGATTCGCAAACTGAGTCAGTATCAGATCGGTCAGGCGGTGCGTGACGATGGCCCGCAGACGCATCTGAGCAAGGCCGGAACGCCCACCATGGGGGGCGCGCTGATCCTGGTTGCCATTGGTATCAGCACTCTGCTGTGGGCGGATCTCAGCAACCGCTATGTGTGGGTAACGATTCTGGTCACGCTGCTGTTTGGCGCTATCGGCTGGGTCGACGATTACCGCAAAGTTGTGGAGCGCAATCCGCGGGGCCTGCCGGGCCGCTGGAAATACTTCTGGCAATCGGTGATTGGTGGCGCCGCAGCGGTTGCATTGTTCTTCAGTTCTTCGTTGCCACAGGAAACGTCGTTGTATGTGCCCTTTTTCAAGAACGTATCGCTGACCCTCGGGCCGGTGATTTTTATCCTGCTGACCTATTTCGTGATTGTCGGCAGCAGCAACGCGGTCAACCTGACGGATGGCCTGGACGGCCTGGCGATTATGCCGACGGTCATGGTAGCCGGTGCACTGGGTCTGTTTGCCTATCTGTCCGGCCATGCCCAGTTTGCCAATTACCTGCTGATTCCGCACTTGCCGGGTACCGGGGAGCTGATTGTGTTCTGTGGCGCTCTGGTTGGCGCCGGCCTCGGCTTTCTCTGGTTCAATACCTACCCGGCCCAGGTGTTCATGGGCGACGTCGGTGCCCTGGCCCTCGGGGCAGCCTTGGGGGTCGTGGCCGTGATCGTTCGCCAGGAAATTGTGCTGTTCATCATGGGCGGGGTGTTCGTCATGGAAACCGTATCGGTGATCCTGCAGGTGGCGTCCTACCGGCTGACCGGTCGGAGGATCTTCCGCATGGCGCCGTTGCATCACCATTTTGAATTGAAAGGCTGGCCTGAACCACGAGTTATCGTGCGTTTCTGGGTCGTTACTGTGGTTCTGGTTCTGATTGGCATTGCCAGTCTGAAACTGCGATAGGGGAATGGCGTCTCTATGAGTGTCATCGTGTCAGATCGTCGCACACTGGTCGTGGGGCTCGGTAAAACCGGGCTTTCCTGCGTGCGCTATCTGTGCGGGCAGGGGCGCGAGATTGCAGTGGCTGACAGTCGTCACAATCCGCCGGGTCTCGACGAGCTGACGTCAGAATGGCCGGACGTGCCGGTACAGACCGGGCCGTTCGATGAGCAGTGGTTTGCCAGCTTCAATGAGCTGGTGGTCAGCCCGGGGGTCAGTGTGGAAACACCCGCCATCCGCAAAGCGGTTGCCGGGGGCGCGAAGATCCGTGGCGATATCGACCTGTTTGCCGAGGCTGCGGATGCTCCCATTGTTGCCATTACCGGCTCCAACGGTAAAACCACGGTCACCACCTTGCTGGGTGAGATGGCCAGGGCGGCGGGGCGCCGGGTCGAAGTGGGCGGTAATATCGGTACCCCGGCGTTGGACCTGTTGGGGCGTCAGGCTGACCTGTATGTGCTGGAACTCTCCAGCTTCCAGCTGGAAACGACCGATGAGTTGAATGCCCTGGCGGCCACGGTACTGAATGTCAGTGACGACCACATGGACCGTTATCCGTCCAAGATGGCCTACTTCCAGGCCAAACAACGTATTTTCCGGGGCTGCCAGAACGCCATTGTGAATCTGGACGATGCCCTGAGCACGCCGATGGCACGGGATAACCTGAGGTTCCTGTGCTTCGGTTTTCACCGGGTGAATCCGGATACGTTCAGTACCCGTGACGATGATGAGGGCACCTGGATCACCTTCGGTTTTGACAACCTGTTGCTGGCGGAAGAGCTCAAACTCCTGGGCCGCCACAATATCAGCAACGTCATGGCGGCGCTGGCGTTGGGGCAAGCGGCTGGTTTGCCCATGGAAACCATGTTGACGGTGGCGCGGGAGTTTCGTGGCCTGCCGCATCGGTGTGAGTTCGTGCGCCGGGTCAACGATGTGGATTACATCAACGATTCCAAGGGCACCAACGTTGGCGCTACGGCCGCGGCTATCGAGAGCCTGGTCCCGGCGGACGGGAAAATCGTTCTGATCGCCGGTGGCGATGGCAAGGGGGCTAACTTTTCGCCACTTGAAGTGCCGGTCACCCTGCATTGCCGCGCCGTCGTGCTGATCGGCCAGGATGCCAACCGCATTGCTGAAAACATTGGAACGGCGGCGGTGATTGCCCATGCGGAGACCATGGCGGACGCGGTTGTCCAGGCGGCAGGCCTGGCTCAGCCAGGGGATCGGGTGTTGTTGTCCCCGGCCTGTGCGAGCTTTGACATGTTCCGCGACTACAACGATCGCGGGGATCAGTTCCGGCAACAAGTGGAGGGGCTGTGATGCAGACTGATTTCACACTCCCGAGCCGGCAGCAGCTGTTCAGTGATCTGCGACCACTGCCACTGCTGATCCTCAGTTCCGTGGCCCTGCTGGTCATGGGGGTGGTCATGATCTCCTCTGCCTCCATGGATATAGCCGCGGAAACCGTCGGCAACAGCTACCACTATGTGATCCGGCAATTGATCTTCGCCGGTATCGGGTGCTTTCTGGCTCTGGTGGCGGTGAATGTCCCCGTATCCTGGTGGGAGCGTAGCGGATGGCTTCTGCTGGGTGTCGGCTTGCTGGTACTGGTGCTGGTGCTCACTCCCATGGGGCGGACCGTCAACGGCTCCACTCGATGGATCCCGTTCGGACTGTTCAATGTCCAGGTGTCGGAAGTGGCCAAACTGTGTCTGATAGCCTACCTGGCCGGGTATGTGGTTCGGCGCCGTGATGAATTACTGAACACCTGGCCAGGCTTTATCAAGCCCCTGGTCGTGTTGGCTGTGGCTTCGATGTTGCTGGTTATTCAGCCGGATTTCGGCGCCACGGTGGTACTGGTGAGCGCGGCCGCCGGCATGATTTTCCTGAGCGGCGTCCGGCTGACCCGGTTTATGCCGCTGATCGGGACCCTGGTGGTTCTTGGCGTGGTGTTGGTGGTAACCCAGCCGTATCGCCTCAAGCGGGTGGTCAGCTATCTCGACCCCTGGAAAGATCAGTTTGACACCGGCTATCAGTTGACCCAGTCACTGATCGCCTTCGGGCGCGGTGAGTGGGCTGGCGTCGGGCTGGGCAACTCGGTGCAGAAGCTGTTCTATCTGCCGGAGGCTCACACGGATTTCATCTTCGCCATCATTGCCGAGGAGTTCGGTTTGATGGGATCGCTGGTTGTACTGGGGCTGTTTACGGTTCTGGTGGTAACGGGCTTCGTGATTGCCCGTCGCGCCGAGTTAGCCAATATGCCATTTGCCGCGTGTTTCTCCTACGGCATTACGCTACTGATTGGCCTGCAGGCCGGAATCAACATGGCGGTGAGTACCGGGTTGTTGCCGACCAAAGGGCTGACCCTGCCGCTGGTCAGTTACGGCGGATCGAGCCTGATGATTACCTGCATCTCCCTGGGCATCCTGGCGCGCGTGGAAATGGAACGCCTGGATCGGGAGCGGCTGGCACGGGAAAAAACCGGAAAGCGGGTCAGGGGAGGCGCAGTGTATGACTGACAAGCGTCGTTTCCTGATGATGGCCGGCGGCACCGGTGGGCATGTGTTCCCGGCACTGGCGACCGCGCGTGCCCTGCAGCAAAAGGGCCACGAGGTGTTCTGGCTCGGCTCCGCAGGTGGTATGGAAGAGCGTCTGATCGACGAAACCGACATTCCGCTGGCGCTGGTTCACGTCTCCGGCCTACGGGGCAAAGGCAAGCTGGCGTTGCTGGCAGCGCCTTTCCGCCTGATGCGCGGTCTAGGCGAAGCCTTCACCGTGATTCGCAGAATCCGGCCCGATTGCGTGGTCGGCATGGGTGGATTCGTGACCGGGCCCGGGGGTGTTGCCGCGTGGCTGAACCGTATCCCGCTGGTGATCCATGAGCAGAATGCCGTGGCGGGTATGACCAACCGTCTACTGGTACGTTTCGCCGAAACCGTTCTGGAAGCGTTCCCGGGCAGCTTCGGTGACAAGGTCGTGACTCGCTGTACCGGTAATCCTGTACGGCAGGATCTGGCGGAACTGGCCGCGCCGGAGCAGCGGATGGCGGAGCGGGAAGGGCCGCTGCGTTTGCTGGTGGTCGGTGGCAGCCTGGGTGCGCAGGTTTTTAACCAGCAGGTGCCCGAGGCCCTGGCGAAACTCCCGCAAGCCGAACGGCCAGTGGTGCGACACCAGTGTGGTGAAAAACATGCGGATGCCGCCCGGGATGCCTATGAGCAAAGTGGGGTTGAGGCGTCCGTGGAACCGTTTATCAAGGATATGGCAGAAGCCTACAGTTGGGCGGATCTGGTGTTGTGTCGCTCCGGCGCCCTGACCGTATCAGAGCTCTGTGTGGCGGGCCTGGGGGCGATCCTGGTGCCTTTCCCCCATGCCGTGGACGATCACCAGACCATGAATGGCCAGCACATGGTAAGCGCTCAGGCGGCGGTCCTTGTTCCGCAGCCGAAGCTGAACCCGCAATCGCTGGCGGAAACGTTACGGGACCTGTCGAACGACCGGTCCCGGGTACTGAACATGGCGAAGGCTGCGCGATCGCTGGCCCGCCCGGATGCAACGGAGAGAGTCGTGAATTACTGTCTGGAGGCCGCCAATGGCTGACGCAACCAACCCGCCGCTGGTCTATCAGGTGCCGGAAATGCGCCGTATTCGTCATATCCATTTTGTGGGTATTGGCGGTGCCGGCATGAGCGGTATTGCCGAGGTTCTCAAGAACCAGGGCTACGACGTGTCGGGTTCTGATATTCGTGAAGGCGCGGTCACCGACCGGCTGAAAGCCATGGGCGTCGAAGTCCACATCGGCCACCGGGAATCGAACAGCGCCAAGGCGGACGTAGTGGTGGTCTCCACCGCCGTATCCGGTGATAACCCGGAAGTGGCAGCGGCCCGCAGCCGGCGGGTGCCGATTGTGCCCCGTGCCGAGATGCTGGCGGAAATCATGCGCTATCGCCATGGCATTGCGGTGGCGGGCACTCACGGTAAAACCACCACCACCAGCCTGATTGCCTCGGTACTGGGCGAAGCCGGCCTGGATCCCACTTTTGTAATCGGTGGCAAGCTGAACAGCGCCGGCACCAACGCCCAATTGGGCGGTTCCCGATATCTGGTGGCGGAGGCGGACGAAAGCGACGCGTCTTTCCTTCACCTGACGCCGGTTATCTCGGTGGTAACGAACATCGAAGCCGATCACATGGACACATACGGTGGTGATGTCGAGCGCCTGAAACAAACTTTCGTCGATTTCCTGCACAACCTGCCGTTCTACGGCATTGCGGTGATGTGTGTGGACGATGGCTACGTGCGGGAGATCATCCCGCGCATCTCCAGGGCGATTATTACCTACGGTATCGACAATCCGGATGCGGATTACCGTGCCGAACAGATCAGCTCCGACGGCTTGCGTACCCACTTCCTGGTACGCCGGCCGGGTGGCCGGGCGGACCTGCAGGTGGAACTGAAGATGCCGGGCCGTCACAACGTACTGAATGCCCTGGCGGCCATTGCGGTAGCCACTGATGAGGGTGTTGATGACGCGGCTATTTGTAGCGGATTGGCCGGATTTGCAGGCGTGGGCCGCCGGTTCCAGGTGTATGGCGACTATCAGACCCCTAACGGCACCATCACGCTGGTGGACGATTACGGTCATCACCCGACCGAAGTGGAAGCGGTAATTCGCGCAGCGCACGATGCCTGGCCCGAGCGTCGTCTGGTGATGCTTTACCAGCCTCACCGTTACACCCGTACCCGGGATCTTTACGAAGATTTCGTACGGGTGCTGTCGGAGGTGGACGGACTGTTGCTGATGGATGTGTATTCCGCTGGCGAGCCCGCGATTCCCGGAGCCGATGGCCGGGCTCTGTGCCGCAGCATCCGTCAGCGCGGGAACGTGGAACCGGTGTTTGTGGAAGACAACAGTGAAATTGAACAGTTGCTCGCCAATACCTTGCGGGACGGGGATCTGCTGATTACCCAGGGTGCCGGGGATATTGGCGGCGTTGCTGCCCGCCTCGCGGCGGCAGGAGTGATTGCCAGTGAGTGATGCAAAGCGCATGGATACACAGGGATATCAGGCGGCGCCGGAAACAGTGCGAGCGCTCGGTCGCGTAGCTGTGTTCATGGGTGGTGATTCCGCGGAGCGGGAAGTGTCCCTGAAAAGCGGGAACGCGGTCCTGGCCGCGCTGCAGTCCGCCGGTGTCGACGCCTACAGCGTTGACGTCAAGGGGTGCCTGTTGCGTACGGTGGACAGCCCGGAGTTTGATCGGGTGTTCATTGCGCTTCATGGCCGTGGCGGTGAAGACGGAACCCTGCAGGCGATTCTGTCTCAGGCCGGTATTCCCTACACCGGCAGCGAAATGCTGGCTTCCGCTCTGGCGATGGACAAGCTGCGTACCAAATACGTGTTCGAGGGTTGCGGTCTGCCGACGCCAAGGTTTCGCGCCATGGGAGCGGTGAGCGAAGTTGACGACATTCTGCGGAGCCTGTCGTTGCCCCTGAGCGTCAAGCCATCCCGTGAGGGATCGAGCATTGGCATTCGCAAGGTGACCAATCGCGACGAACTGGTGGAAGCCTATCAGGAGGCCTGCACGCTGGACTCGCTGGTGCTGGTGGAAGAGTGGGTTGAAGGTCCGGAGTTTACGGTCAGCCTGCTGCAGGACCAGGCGCTGCCGGCCATCGGGTTGAGCACCGATCATGTGTTCTACGACTACGAGGCAAAGTACGAGGCGGACGACACCCGTTACCGCATTCCCTGTGGCCTTGATCCGGAGACTGAACTGGAGTTGCAGCATCTGGCCCTGGACGCCTTCCGGGTCGTTGGCTGTCGCACCTGGGGGCGAGTGGACATCATGCAGGACCGCGATGGCGGTTTCTGGTTGCTGGAAGTCAACACCGTTCCGGGTATGACGGATCACAGCCTGGTACCCATGGCCGCAAGAGCGGCGGGTATCAGCTTTGAAGAACTGGTGGTACGGATTCTCAAGGACACCCTGGAGGACAGCCATGCTTGACAGCCTTCTGATCCGGAGCCGGGCGGTACCGCCCGATCCCCCTCGGCGGCGGGGGGCAACGACCCTGGGGCCAGAGCGGAACCGGTTCGGATTGTTGAAGGCAGTGCTGGCGGCCGTGCCCTGGCTACAGGTTGGTATGGGCGCCGCGATTGTTCTGGCAGCGGCGATGGTGCCCTGGGGGACCAGCCAGGTGCTGAGCGCGATGGATCGCCAGATCATGGGCATTGATGTAACCGGCACCCTGGTGGGCGAGAGTCGCACCGACCTGGAGCGTAAGGCAGGTGACTGGATTGGCAAGAGTTTCTTTGCCACGGATCTGTCCGAAATCAAGAGTGATCTTGAGCAGCGCCCGTGGGTGGAATCGGCAGCGGTTCGGCGAGTCTGGCCGGATAGGCTGGAGGTGGAAATTCGTGAGAAGAAACCGCTGGCTTACTGGAACAAAGATCGTCTGGTGAGTCGTGCCGGCGAACTGTTTTCTCCGGACAATCCGGAAGTGGCTGGCCGGTTACCCAGGCTTGCCGGGCCGGATGAGCGGGTCAAGGACGTGATTCGCATGGCTCGAACCATGAGCGATACCTTGAACGGTCATGGCCTTGGCTTTGCTGGCCTGACTCTGGAACAAAGGGGCGCCTGGACCCTCAGCCTGGCCAACGGCATTGAAGTGGTGCTGGGGCGTGATCTGGTGGAAGAGCGCTTTACGCGTTTCCTTACAGTGTATGAAAACCGGCTGATCTCCCGTGCGGAAGAAGTCAGTCGGGTGGATGCCCGCTACAGCAATGGTGTGGCGGTGAAATGGAAGTCGGAAGCGTCTGGCTCCGGAAAAAAATCATAGCAACGTCAAATTCAGACCTACGGTTTGGTGAAACACATGTCATCGGTTGAAACGGAAAACATGATTGTCGGCCTCGATATCGGAACCTCGAAGGTGGTTGCGATTGTCGGCAAGCGCAAGATGGACGGGACCATTGAGGTGGTGGGCATCGGCTCGCACCCGTCACGGGGGCTGAAGCGTGGTGTGGTGGTGAATATCGAAACCACCGTGCAAGCCATCCAGCGCGCGGTTGAAGAAGCCGAACTCATGGCGGGGTGTCGGATTCACTCGGTGTATGCCGGCATCGCTGGCAGTCACATCAAGAGTCTCAACTCCCACGGCATTGTCGCCATCCGTGACCGGGAAGTGACCCAGGCGGATATCGACCGGGTGATTGACGCCGCTCAGGCGGTGGCCATTCCGGCGGACCAGAAAATCCTGCACATACTGCCGCAGGAGTTCGTCATCGATAGCCAGGAAGGCATCAAGGAGCCCATGGGCATGTCCGGCGTGCGTCTGGAAGCCAAGGTGCATCTGGTGACCTGTGCTGTGAATGCCGCTCAGAACATTGAGAAGTGTGTGAAGCGCTGCGGCCTGGAGGTGGATGACATCATTCTGGAGCAGCTGGCGTCGAGCCACGCCATCCTGACGGAAGACGAAAAAGAGTTGGGCGTGTGTGTGGTTGATATTGGCGGCGGCACCACCGACATCGCCGTGTTCACCGGCGGTGCGATTCGTCACACCGCGGTGATTCCCATCGCCGGCGATCAGGTCACCAATGACATTGCCATGGCCCTGCGCACACCCACGCAGAATGCCGAAGAAATCAAGATCAAGTATGCCTGCGCACTGACCCAGTTGGCCGGTGCGGATGAAACCATCAAGGTGCCCAGTGTCGGAGACCGCGCACCGCGGGACCTGTCCCGTCAGGCCCTGGCGGAAGTGGTTGAGCCCCGCTACGAGGAGCTTTTCACCCTCGTGCAGTCGGAGCTGAGACGGTCCGGATTCGAGGATCTGATTCCCGCAGGCATCGTCATTACAGGCGGTTCCTCCACCATGGAAGGGGTGGTGGAACTGGCCGAAGAGATCTTCCACATGCCGGTAAGGCTGGCCTGTCCGCAGGCGGTCTCCGGTATGACGGAAGTGGTCAACAATCCGATCTACGCCACCGGCGTGGGGTTGTTGATTCATGGTTTCCGCCAGATGGATCTGGGGCGGACGCCGGTGCTCAAGGGTGAAGACGCACCCTCGCTGTTGGAGCGCATGAAAGCCTGGTTCACCGGTCACTTCTGACGGTTCCGGGATAGCAGTAAACGAAGGTATCTCGAAAACACAATCTCGAACAAACAGCCTGGAACAAGGCTGAAAACAGCACGAAGGAGTAGGGGAATGTTTGAACTCGTCGATAATGTCCAGCAAAACGCTGTCATTAAAGTAGTGGGTGTAGGTGGTGGCGGTGGTAACGCCGTACGCCACATGCTTAACAGTGACATTGAAGGTGTGGAGTTCATCTGCGCCAACACCGATGCCCAGGCACTGACCGACCTGGATGCACGCCAGATCATCCAGCTTGGTGGCAACATCACCAAGGGGCTGGGTGCCGGCGCCAATCCGGAGGTAGGGCGTCAGTCCGCTCTGGAGGACCGTGACCGCATTGCCGAGTCGCTGAAAGGTGCCGACATGGTCTTTATTACCGCGGGCATGGGCGGTGGCACCGGTACCGGTGCGGCGCCTGTTGTGGCCGAAGTGGCCCGTGAAATGGGTATCCTGACCGTTGCCGTGGTCACCAAGCCGTTCATGTTTGAGGGCGGCAAGCGCATGAGTGTGGCAGAAGCCGGCCTCAAGGAGCTGGAAGAAACGGTTGACTCACTGATCACCATTCCCAATGAAAAGTTGTTGGCGGTCATGGGCAAGAAAACCAGCCTGCTGGATGCCTTCGGTTCCGCTAACGATGTTCTGCTTGGGGCGGTTCAGGGCATTGCTGACCTGATCACCCGTAACGGTATGATCAACGTCGACTTTGCCGACGTGAAAACGGTGATGTCCGAGATGGGCAACGCCATGATGGGCACCGCTCGTGCCACTGGCGAGAACCGCGCCCGCGAAGCGGCCGAAGCCGCCGTGCGCAGCCCGCTGCTGGAAGATATCAACCTGCAGGGCGCCAAGGGCATTCTGGTCAACATCACCGCGGGCATGGACCTCAACCTGGGCGAGTTCTCCGAGGTTGGCGACATTGTGCGTGAATTCGCATCGGATTCCGCAACCGTGGTTGTCGGCACCGTGATTGATCCGGAGATGACCGATGAACTGAAGGTTACCGTGGTTGCGACTGGCCTCGGCGGTGATCGTGAGAAGCCGACCAAGGTGGTGGATAACACCCGCACCCTGGACGGTAAAACGGATTACAATCAGCTCGATAGGCCTGCAGTGCTGCGTCGGCGTGCGGTTGCCCATGGTAATGTGGCCGTTGACCAGAGCAAAGAGAGCGAAGAGCAGGGAGTCGACTATCTCGATATTCCCGCATTCCTTCGCCGTCAGGCTGATTGATAATCTGTCTCAACTGTGATCCGGAAACGGTTTTCTGGAGTATGTGAGAGCCAATAGCCCGGATTGAACGTGGGCTGATTGCTTTGTGTTGGCTTATTGTAAATTTAAGGCAAAGCCACACTGGTTAAATGGTACTCAGTCTTACTTTCTGATATTCTCCGGGGCAGATTTTTGCCTAGAATATCGCCAATTTGTGACGGAATGATGAACCGATGATCAGACAACGGACACTTAAAAACACTATCCGTGCGACCGGTGTAGGCTTGCATTCAGGGGAGAAGGTCTATTTGACCCTGAAGCCAGCGCCTGTTGATTCAGGGATCATTTTCCGCAGAACGGACCTGGACCCTATGGTCGAGATTCGCGCCTGCGCGGAAAATGTGGGTGAGACCATGCTGTCCACGACGCTGGTAAAAAACGGTGTCCGTGTGGCAACAGTAGAGCATCTGCTGTCGGCCATGGCTGGTCTCGGGATTGATAACTGTTTTGTGGAGCTCAGCGCTGCCGAGGTACCCATTATGGACGGCTCCGCCGGTCCGTTTGTGTTCCTTTTGCAGTCAGCCGGCATTGCCGAGCAGGAAGCCGCCAAGCGGTTTATCCGCATCAAGCGCGAAGTGACCATTGAAGAAGACGACAAGAAGGCTACCTTCCTGCCGTTTGAAGGCTTCAAGGTCAGCTTCGGGATCGACTTTGATCACCCTGTGTTCAAGGGGCGCGCCCAGACCGCGACCGTTGACTTCTCCAGCACGTCGTTCGTGAAGGAAGTCAGCCGCGCACGCACCTTCGGTTTCATGCGTGATATCGAAAAGCTGCGGGCGATGAACCTGGCGCTGGGTGGCAGTGTGGATAATGCCATTGTGGTTGATGACTACAAGATTCTTAACGAAGACGGCCTTCGTTACGATGACGAGTTCGTCAAACACAAGGTGCTGGACGCCATTGGCGACCTGTACCTGCTGGGCAACAGCCTGATTGGCGAGTTCCGCGGCATCAAGTCCGGTCATGACCTGAACAACAAGCTGCTGCGCAAGCTCAGGGCGGAAGAGGATGCCTGGGAAGTGGTGACCTTCGACGACGAGGCCACTGCCCCGATTTCCTATATGAAACCTGTGCTGGCGGCCCAGGCTTAAAGCGGGACGCTTTAATCCCGGACGTGGCTTGCGAGTTTTTCGAGAACCTCGCGTAATTGTTTGTCCTTCGTGTGCCCGGCTTCTTCCTTAAGGAGTCGGGCATTTTCTTTGCTCAGGGGTGCCTTTTCCACTTTGGGTTTTTCGCGGAAACGCGGTGGGGCTACTTTTACCCTCAGCTTCCAGACAAAGCGGAACAGCTCTTCCTTCCTGAGATTTTCCATGATCTCGTGCTGACGGAAGCGGATCTGGCTGGCGGTGCCGCCGGTTTCTGCCGACAGCACTAGCTCTCCTTCCTGGCAGCTGACAAATCGGGTGCCGGTCGCCAGATGGTTCGGTAACGCCGCCAGTACCACTGCCTCAGCTTGCTGATGGAGCTCGGCCTTGCTCATCAGTTCGCGAAGCACGGGGGCCCGGCGGAAGGTTTCCGGGGTCATTTTGGTATCAGAGGTCTTTTTCATGGCCGCAGTTTTTCTCGACGACTCCGGTTACGATTGGTTACACTTCGGCACGGTTTGCGCGCAGTGCCTGTATTACACTCCTTTTACATTGTCTCATGTGTATATGTCCACGGGCGGCTGCGAGTAATTAAATACGTAGTTGTTGCTAAGGATAGCAGGCCCGGCCAGAACGTCTGAGGCGCAACACTACAGGATCAGGTTGCGGCTCTTCTATGAAACCAGAAGACGATATGAATATAATTTTCGTTGGCAAGCACCACGGAAGATCCAGAGTGGTCGCAGTAAATGCCCCGGTTGCCGCCGGTCTGGTGTTGGGGATTCTAGCTTTGCTGGTATTGGTGGGTTGGTCCGGTTACCGGATTGCCGTCAGCCAGGCCGAAGCGGCAAAACCCACACCCTCGGATCTGGTGGTTGAGTGGAAAGCGAAGCTCAGCAACCAGAAATCCGAATTGGCCCAGATTGAGCAGAATGTGCAGCAGCAGATTGATGCGCTGACGCTGCGCCTGGGTGAAATGCAGGGTCGCCTGTTGCGGCTGGACGCACTGGGTCAGCGATTTGTGGAGTCCGGCCTGGTGGCCAGTGACGAGTTTGATTTTGATCAACCGGCAGCCGTGGGTGGCCCGGAAGACGCGGGCCTTTCCGGAGATTCGTTCACAGCCCCGGAACTGACCGCGATGATTGATCAGTTGGCGCGACGCATTGACGACCGTGAGCAGCAGCTTCGCCTGCTGGATCAGGTGGCGTCCCGCAAAAAACTGGAAGACGAGCTGTTTGTCGAGGGACGTCCGATCACCTGGGGGTGGCTGTCGTCCCGTTATGGCTATCGTTCGGACCCCTTTACCGGTAAGCGTACCTGGCATGCCGGGGTGGACCTGGCCGGCAAGGAAGGCAGTGACATTATCGCCGTCGCAGGCGGGGTTGTAACATACGCCGATGAGCGATACGGCTATGGCAACCTGGTGGAAGTGGATCACGGTGATGGCCTGCTGACCCGCTATGCCCATGCCAAGTCCGTTGAGGTCAATGTGGGGGATGTGGTCCAGAAGGGGCAGGTGGTTGCGCTGATGGGCAGCACCGGTCGGTCCACTGGTCCGCACGTTCATTTCGAAGTGATCCGTAACGGCAAATCCGAAAATCCGGAAACCTATATCCAGCGCGCCAGTCGCTGACATCGCCTGCACGGGGGCGGATCCAGCCCCCGCGCCTTTTCCTTTGTAAACCACTCCCGTAATATCAGAGCGTTACCCCGGTCGGGGGCGTATCATGGGCGCAATTCGCGCTGGTGTGAGCCCTGCCTTTTGTACTGTCGGCAAATAAGGGTAGAATGCCGGCTTCCTCCGATTAATCAAAGAAGCAGTGGTCTATGTTCACAAAGCTTGCAACGAAGATGTTCGGCAGTAAAAACGCCAGAGAAATCAAGAGAATGCGCAAGACAGTCATGCGCGTTAATGAACTTGAGGAGCAGTTTGGCAATTTGTCCGATTCCGAGTTGCAAGGTAAGACCGCAGAGTTCCGCCGCCGCCTTCATGACGGTGAAAAGCTCGACGCCATGCTGCCGGAGGCCTTTGCCACGGTCCGCGAGGCCAGTCGCCGGGTGATGGGCATGCGTCACTACGATGTCCAGCTTATTGGTGGCATTACCCTGCACGAAGGCCACATCGCCGAAATGAAGACCGGTGAGGGTAAAACCCTGGTGGCAACGGCTTCTGTATACCTGAACTCGCTGTCCGGCAAGGGCGTGCACCTGGTTACCGTAAACGACTATCTGGCCCGCCGTGATGCCGAGTGGATGGGTAAGCTCTATCGGTTCCTTGGCCTGCAGGTGGGTGTTGTGGTGGCCGGCCAGGCTCCGGAAGAAAAGCGTGCGGCCTACCAGGCGGACATCACCTACGGTACCAACAACGAATTCGGCTTTGATTACCTGCGTGACAACATGGCGTTCAGCACCGAGGACAAGGTCCAGCGCGGTCTGCACTATGCCATTGTGGATGAGGTGGACTCCATCCTTATTGATGAAGCCCGTACCCCGCTGATCATCTCCGGCGCCGCTGAGGACAGTTCCAGGCTTTACCAGGCCATTAACACCCTGATTCCCAATCTGGAAATGGGTGAGGTCAGCGAAGAGGAAGGCGAGCCCAGTGGTGATTTCACCATTGATGAGAAATCCCGCCAGGTGGAACTCACCGAAGGTGGCCACGAAAAAGTCGAAGAACTGCTGCTCGAGCGTGGCCTGCTGAAGGAAGGTGAAAGCCTGTACTCCGCTGCCAACCTGAGCCTGTTGCACCATGTGCACTCGGCCCTGCGCGCCCATCACCTGTTCCAGAAAGACGTTGACTACATTGTTCAGGGCGACCAGGTGGTTATCGTCGACGAGCATACCGGTCGTACCATGCCCGGACGTCGCTGGAGCGAAGGCTTGCATCAGGCGATTGAGGCCAAGGAAGGCGTGCGTATCCAGGCCGAGAGCCAGACCCTGGCCTCCACGACCTTCCAGAACTATTTCCGTCTGTACGACAAGCTGGCGGGCATGACCGGCACCGCCGATACTGAAGCCTTCGAATTCCGCCAGATTTATGGCCTTGATGTGGTGGTGATTCCGCCCAACAAGCCGATTCAGCGTATCGACTACAACGATCTGATTTATCTGACGCAGGAAGAAAAGTTCCACGCGATCATCGATGAGATCAAGGATGTCACGGCGGAAGGCCGCCCCATTCTGGTGGGTACCGCCTCAATCGAAGCGTCCGAGCTGTTGTCCATGCTGCTTAAAAAGGTACGTATCGACCACAAGATCCTCAACGCCAAACAGCACGAAAGTGAAGCACAGATTATTGCCCAGGCCGGCCGGCCGGGCGCGGTGACCATCGCCACCAACATGGCGGGTCGTGGTACCGACATCGTGCTGGGTGGTAACTGGGAATTTGAGGTTGCGGGGCTGGATAACCCGACCGAGGAAGAAGTTGCCCGTCTCAAGGCGGAATGGACTGAACGCCATAACCAGGTGCTGGACGCAGGCGGCCTCCATATCATCGGTACCGAGCGTCATGAGTCTCGCCGGATCGACAACCAGTTGCGTGGCCGTGCCGGCCGCCAGGGTGATCCGGGCTCCTCCCGTTTCTTCCTGTCCCTGGAAGATAATCTCATGCGTATTTTTGCCCCGGATCGGGTCAAGAGCCTGATGCAGGCCATGGGCATGAAGAAAGGTGAGGCGATTGAGCACCGGATGGTGACCAACGCCATTGAAAAATCCCAGCGCAAGGTGGAAGGCCGCAACTTTGATATGCGGAAAACCCTGCTGGAGTATGATGACGTTGCCAATGACCAGCGTACGGTCATTTACGAGCAGCGCAACGAAGTCATGTCCTCGGAAGACATTTCCGAAATGATTAACACCATTCGCGAGGACGTCGTGGATGCGTTGATCAGCGAATACATTCCGCCGCAGAGCATGCCCGAGCAATGGGATGTGGCGGGTCTTGAGTCCCAGCTGCAGTCTGAAATGGCCATCGACCTGCCGATTCAGAAGTGGCTGGACGAAGACAGCAAGCTGTATGAGGAGAGCCTGCGCCAGAAGGTTCTGGATGCCATCGTAGGTGAGTATAAAGCCAAGGAAGAGGTTGCCGGCTCCGAGTCCATGCGCAAGTTCGAGAAGCAGGTCTTCCTGCAGGTGCTGGATACGCTCTGGAAAGAGCATCTTTCGAACATGGATCACTTGCGTCGCGGTATTCACCTGCGTGGCTATGCCCAGAAGAACCCGAAGCAGGAATACAAGCGTGAGGCCTTCAACCTGTTCGAGACCATGCTTGAAACCATGAAGCGGGATGTCACCCGCGTGCTCTGCCACGTACGTGTCCAGAGCCGGGAAGAGATGGAAGAGGTTGAACGTCGTCGCAAGCAGGAACTGGAGCAGGAGCTGGCGAGAGCCAAGCTGCAGCATGAGGAAACCAGTGCCACAGCGCAGAAGCAGAACGAAGACGAACAGGATCGTAACCAGCAGGGGGCACCGGAAACCTTCGTTCGACAGGAGCGCAAGGTGGGGCGAAACGAGCCTTGTCCCTGCGGGTCCGGCAAGAAGTACAAGCAGTGTTGCGGCAAGGTCAGCTAACCTAACCTCCGTAATATCGCGATGAACCCGACGACCCGCAACCTGGTAGCGCCAGGCTGCGGGTTTTTCGTTGTACAGTCACGTATTTTGAACAGTTGAAGGAGACGCAGCATGGCGGTAGGTCCCGGTACCTTGCCCGAATTTTTCCCGATTCCGGGTGTCAGGCTCGGCATTGGCAGTGCAGGCATCAAGAAGCCGGGGCGCAAGGACCTGGTGGTCTTTGAGCTGGCTCAGGGAAGCCGCGTGGCTGGCCTGTTTACCCGAAACCAGTTCTGTGCCGCTCCGGTGACCGTGAGTCGCCAACATCTGGCCCAGAGCGCGCCGCGATATCTGCTGATCAACACCGGAAATGCCAACGCCGGCACCGGTGAGCGGGGCATGAGCGATGCGCTGGCCTGCTGCCAGGCATTGGCGGATGCGGCCGGAGTGGATGCCTCGGAGGTGCTGCCGTTCTCCACCGGCGTGATCGGAGAGCCGCTGCCGGTGGAGAAGATCGTCTCCGCCTTGCCCGCCACCGTGGGCGATGCCGCTGAGAACCACTGGGCGGAGGCAGCCTCCGGAATCATGACCACCGACACACGCCCCAAGGGGGCGTCCTGCCAGGTGGATCTGGATGGTCATACCGTATCGATCTCCGGTATCAGCAAAGGCGCCGGCATGATTCGTCCCAATATGGCCACCATGCTGGGTTTTATTGCCACCGACGCGAGGATTGCGCCGGATGTGCTGGCGACACTGTCTTCCGAGCTGGGGGAGGTATCCTTCAACCGCATCACCATCGATGGCGACACCTCCACTAATGATGCCTGTATGCTGATTGCCAGTGGCCAATACAGTGGTCCGGAAATTACATCAGACAGCCCGCTGCTGCCCAAGCTGCGCGAGGCGTTGCAGCAGGTGTATCTGGATCTGGCCCACGCCATTGTGCGTGACGGCGAAGGCGCCACCAAGTTCGTTACCATCGAAGTCAGTCAGGCGGCAAGTCAGCAGGAGGCCCTGGACGTTGCCTACACCGTTGCCCACTCGCCGCTGGTCAAGACCGCGCTGTTTGCCTCCGACCCCAACTGGGGGCGGATTCTTGCGGCGGTTGGTCGCGCCGGAGTAGCGGGGCTGGATCTCAACGCTCTGGAAATCTACCTCGGTGACGTCTGTCTCGTTCGCAATGGGGGGCGCGCAGACGATTATTCCGAAGAGCGCGGGCAGGCAGTGATGGACCGTGAGGACATCACCATCGCTATCGACCTCAAGCGGGGAACGGTCATGGAGCGGGTCTGGACCTGCGACTTCTCCCACGATTACGTCACCATCAACGCCGAATACCGTACCTGAACCATGGCACTTACTGAAATCCACGTCGCTGTAGCGGTGATCATCCGCGAAGGCCGAGTGCTGATCGCGCGCCGCCCGGACCACGTCCATCAGGGCGGGCTTCTGGAGTTCCCCGGTGGCAAGGTTGAGCCCGGTGAAACGGTGCAACAGGCCCTGGCCCGGGAAATTCAGGAAGAGACCGGTCTCCAGGTGCCTGTAGAGTCCCTGAGCCCGGTAATTGGTATTCGCCATGATTACGGTGATAAACGGGTCTTTCTCGATGTCTGGCGCACCGAAGCCGCCATTGGCGAGGCGGAAGGTCGGGAAGGCCAGCCGGTACAATGGCGGTCGGTGGCTGAACTCCGGGATGAAGAGTTTCCGGCTGCCAACCGGCCGATTATCCGCGCGATCAAGCTGCCGTCATGGCTGGCGATTACCGGGGAATACCGGGCGCCAGCGGACATACTGAACCAGTTTCAGGAGCGCATCCGCATGACCCGGCCGGAGCTTGTGATCCTGCGCGCTCCGAAGCTGACCGCCATCGAATACCAGGCGGTTGCCCGCGATCTGGTGATGGTTGGTCGTGATCAGGGGGTGGAGATTCTGCTTCACGGCGCCGCTGACCGGTTGGAGATGGTGCCTGAAGCTGCGGGCGTGCATCTGCCATGGCGTGAAGCCGGCGAGTGTGGGCATCGCCCGATTCCGGCTGACAAATGGCTGGGGGTGTCCTGCCACAATAACGCTGAAGTCAGCCACGCAGTAGCCATAGGGGCGGACTATGTCACCCTCGGTCCGGTCTCGCCGACGCCTTCCCACCCCGGTGCCCCGGTCATGGGGTGGGAGTCCTTCCGTCAGCAGGTGGCCGTCGCCCAGGTGCCGGTATACGCCCTCGGGGGACTCACGCCGGATGACGGTGACGTCGCGACCGGACTGGGCGCACAAGGTATTGCCGGTATCAGTCTCTGGTGGCCCGGGATCTGACGATTGTCAGGTCGCTGGGAGGTCGGCTTCTGTTATCATGGAGTCTCTGATATTCATTCCAATTATCGCATTGCCGGATAACCGGACACAGGAGAAAGCGTGAGCAAGCTGACCCACCTGGATGAGAAAGGCGAAGCCCGGATGGTGGATGTGACCGCCAAGGACGTGACCCAGCGTGAGGCCCGCGCCGAGGCCCTGATACGAATGTCGCCACAGACGCTCGCGATGATTGTGGATGGTCAGCATCCGAAAGGGGATGTACTGGCGGTTGCCCGTATTGCCGGCATCATGGCGGCAAAAAAGACCCATGACCTGATCCCGCTCTGCCATTCGCTGAACCTTTCATCGGTCAAAGTGGAACTGACGCCGGGGGAAGATGGTGCATCCGTACATATCGCTACGTTCTGTAAGCTCTCAGCTCAGACTGGCGTCGAGATGGAGGCGCTCACTGCAGCCAGCGTAGCGGCCCTGACCCTGTACGATATGTGCAAGGCCGTTGATCGCGGCATGGTGATAGACCAGGTTCGCCTGCTTGAAAAGAAAGGTGGTCGCAGTGGCCACTGGTCCGCATCGCCGTCCGGATCGTAAGTCCGTAAAATCCATTGCGCTGGAGACGACGGTGCAGAGACTACGCCAAGAGGGCGCCCACGTGATAGAATGCGCGGCCCGATTGATTGAACCACGAGGAAACACTGTGGCTGTTCGTTACATCCAGACCTGCCGGTTGCCTACACCGTTCGGGGTCTTCGACATGCACGGCTTCGAAGAGCCGGACACCGGAAAGGAGCACGTGGCTCTGACCTTGGGTGATCTGAACAGCGATGAGCCGATGCTGGCACGTACCCACTCTGAATGCCTGACTGGCGATGCTCTCTACAGCATGCGTTGTGACTGCGGCTATCAGCTGGAAGAAGCGTTACGCAGTATTGCCCGCGAAGGCCGTGGCATCCTGATGTACCTGCGCCAGGAAGGTCGTGGCATCGGGTTGCTGAACAAGATTCGTGCCTATCACCTCCAGGATCAGGGCGCGGACACCGTTGAGGCTAACGAGAAGCTGGGCTTTGCCGCGGATCTGCGGGATTACAGCATGTGCAAGGACATGCTGGAACACCTGGGCATCAAGAGCCTCAGGCTGATGACCAACAACCCGCGTAAAGTGGATGCCCTGACGTCTTACGGCATCGATATCACCGAACGGGTGCCGTTGCACGTTGGCCGGAACCCCCACAATGAGCATTACCTCAACACCAAGCAGAGCAAGCTGGGCCACTGGTTTGAGACCCATCAGGACGACGATCCGCAAGAATAAAGCGACCGTGCTCAACCGGGGCGCCTTTTAACAGGGTGCCGGTTGGGCGGTTGGTTATTTGACCGCTTTCAGGGTCTGGTGCCGAAGCCGCTCCAGGCGCATTTCAATCGAGCGGCGAATGCCGTCTGCATCCAGCCCGCAGTCACTGAGCAATTCCCCGTGCTTGCCATGATCGATAAAGCTGTCCGGCAGCCCCAGTTGCAGGACCGGCTGGCTGACGTCGTGCGCATTGAGAAACTCAGTAACGGCACTGCCGGCGCCACCGGCGATGCTGTTTTCTTCCAGGGTGACCAGCAGCTCGTGGCGTTCGGCCAGTGACAGGATCAGCTCTTCATCCAGAGGCTTCACGAACCGCATATCCGCCACGGTGGCTCCCAGGGCCTCGGCTGCCTCGAGCGCCGGCGTCAGTAAGGTGCCGAAATTGAGAATGGCGACACCATTTCCTTCCTTCACCATGCGTCCCTCGCCAATGGGCAGGGGAGTTAGCGCTTCGACGATGTCCGCTCCCGGCCCGGTTCCCCTTGGGTAGCGCACAGCGGCCGGCCCCTGGAACATCAGGCCGGTGTGAAGCAGTTGCCGGGTTTCATTCTCATCAGACGGTGTCATTACCAGCATATTGGGAATACAACGCAGGTAGCTGATATCAAAGGATCCGGCGTGGGTCGGGCCGTCTTCGCCGACCAGGCCGGCGCGGTCTATGGCAAACAGCACGTCCAGGTTCTGGATGGCAACATCGTGGATCAGCTGGTCGTAGGCGCGCTGCAGGAAGGTGGAGTATATGGCGACCACCGGTTTTGCACCATCACAGGCCAGCCCGGCAGCCAGGGTCACGGAGTGTTGCTCGGCAATCGCCACGTCATGGTAGCGATCCGGAAAGCGCTGGGAGAAGGTCAGCAGATCGGATCCCTCACACATAGCCGGCGTAATGCCGACGACCCGCTCATCCTGTTCCGCCGCATCGCACAACCATTGACCGAACACATTGGCGTACTTGGGCCTGGACGGCTTGGGTTTTACCGGTTCCGGCTTACTGGCGGGCACCGGCTCAATCTTGTTGATGGCGTGGTAGCCGATCGGATCGGCCTCGGCTGGAGCAAAGCCCTTACCCTTGGTCGTCACTACATGGAGGAATTGCGGGCCGTCGAGCTCGCGGATGTTCTCCAGGGTTTCAATCAGCAGGGGCAGGTCGTGCCCATCGATCGGGCCAATGTAGTTGAAGCCCAGCTCCTCGAAGAGTGTGCCCGGGGCGATCATGCCCTTGAAGTGTTCTTCGGTCTTCTTCGCCAGCGCCATCAGGTGGGGCGCGCCCTGAAGGACCTTCTTGCTGCTGTCCCGGACCTGGTTGTAGGTACGGCTGGCCAGCAGCTTGGCAAAGTAGTTGGACAGCCCGCCAACGTTGCGGGAAATGGACATGTCATTGTCGTTCAGCACCACCAGCATGTCGGCATGCAGGTGACCGGCGTGGTTCAGTGCCTCGAAGGCCATGCCGGCTGTCATTGCGCCGTCGCCAATAACCGCAATGCTCTTGCGTCCGGTGTTCTGCATGCGGGCTGCCATGGCCATGCCCAGGGCTGCACTGATGGACGTACTGGAATGTCCCACACCGAAGGTGTCGTATTCGCTTTCAGCGCGCTTGGGGAAACCCGCCAGTCCGCCCTTGCGGCGAATGCTGCCCATCTGCCCGCGGCGGCCGGTCAGGATCTTGTGGGGGTAGGCCTGGTGACCCACATCCCAGACCAGGCGGTCCTCCGGGGTGTTAAAGACATAGTGCAAGGCAACGGTCAGTTCGAGTACACCCAGCCCCGCGCCGAAATGGCCGCCGGTCTGGCCAACGGACCATAGCAGGAACGCCCGCAGCTCGCGGGCCAGTTGCGTCAACTGCTCGGCCGGCAGTTCGCGTAACTGGTCCGGAGTATCGATCCTGTCCAGTAGCGGCGTATTGGGCCGCTGTGGCGGGATTTCCTTGAATATGTATGTGTCCTGCATCTGCTCGGGTCTTTCTCGATCTGTGTGACGAATCAATGGTTGTCGGATGACGCCTGGGGCTAATCCGACCTACGGGGTAATGACAGTGTGCGCTTCCTGTCCCGGATCAATCAATGGCTCCGGGCGACCACGTAATCCGCCATGGCTCTCAGCGGGTCTGCTTCGGGCCCGAAGTCGTCCAGGTGGTCGAGAGCGGTCTTCAACAGCTGTGACAGAAGCTCCCTGGCGCCGTCATTGCCAAGCAGTGACGGGAACGTGGGTTTGCCCCTGGCAAGGTCGGAGCCCTGGGGTTTTCCGATGACGGAAGTATCGCCTTCGATGTCCAGCAGGTCGTCCTGGACCTGGAACGCCAGTCCGAGAGCTTTTGCGTAGCCTGTCAGTGCAGTGAGGTGCTGATCCGGCAGTGATTCTGCCGTCAAGGCGCCGATGCGGACACTGGCTTCGATCAATGCGCCGGTCTTGTGGCGATGCATGTTTTCCAGCGCATCAATGCTGAGGGTCATGCCGACGGACGCCAGGTCAATGGCCTGACCGCCGACCATGCCACGGTGGCCACTGGCGGCGGCCAGCTCGCGAACCATCGCCAGCCGTGTGGCATCGCTCAATGCGGGGGCTTCCGCCAACCAGCCAAAGGCCAGCGCCTGCAGGGCATCACCGGCCAGGATGGCGGTGGCCTCGTCGAAGGCGATGTGGGTCGTGGGGCGGCCCCTGCGCAATTCATCGTTGTCCATGGCGGGAAGATCGTCATGGATCAGCGAATAGGCATGGATCAGCTCCAGGGTGCAGGCCGGAACCAACGCTCGTTCCGACGTCTGGCCCACTGCAAGCGCGGCTGCGAGGCACAGTGCCGGTCGGATACGCTTGCCACCGCCCAGCACGCTGTAACGCATGGCTTCCTGCAGGCGGTCCGACGCATGGCCACCGGCTTCGATGCGTTCATCCAGTGCGGCATCCACCCGGGCCCGTGAGGTTTCAAGAAAATCTTCCGCAATCAGGGGCTGTGCGGTCATCAGGCGGACTCATCCGGTGTGAAGGGGCGGGTTTCCAGGGTGCCATCGTTGTTCTGTACCAGCTGTTCAACGCGCTGTTCTGCTGTTTTCAGGGCTTGCTGGCACTCGCGGGTCAGCTTGACGCCCCGTTCAAAGGCGGTCAGCGACTGCTCCAGGGACAGTTCGCCCTGCTCCAGGTCACGAACCAGCTTTTCCAGCTCATCCAAGGATTTTTCAAAGTCGGCGATGGATGTTGCGCCTTGTTCACCGGCCATGGGAGGCCCTCCGGTTGCTTCGCGGGTTTTGGCGGATTATATCAAAGGTTGCGTGCTACCGCTGCCAACAGAACTGCCGACGTTCGCCCGGTTCGCCCATGGGGTTCCAGCCCTGTTCGGTCACCCGGATTTCCCCGGAGCGGCTGACGGACGCAATGGTGGTCGCGCGGGTGCCGTAATCGCTGCCGACGATAAAGGGGGAGGACAGGAAGCGCTCGGTTTCCAGGCCGACACCGGTATCGGGCAGATCCCGGTCCGGAGCGGGTGTGGTGTCCTGTAACAGTTTGATCAGGGCGTCATGGAGCGGTTCTGACGACCCCGCTGGCGTGTCTGCCAACGTGCGCGACATGGCGTTACGGAGCTTCAGCAGTTTTGGCCACGGAGTCTGCAACAGATGGTTGCTGAGTCCATAGGTCCCCCGATGGACCTTGCGCCCGGGGTGGGCGTCCCGGTTACTGAAATACCAGCCGGATTGCCCATCCAGGTGGATCAGGTTGAAACCGGAATAGTCATCCTGGCGGTGCATCAACTGCTGTTCCAGTTCGGCGCCAGGCAGCCTCAGCGCCTGTAGTGGCAGCTCGCCCCGGCTGAGTCGTCCGGGCTCGGCGGTGCCCTCCCGAACGTTGGTTACCGCAGCGATCCGGCCGTCCCGGCTGACGGCCAGCCAGGTGCCGCCGGACAGCAAATCACGGCCCGCGAGCATTGGAGGCTGCTCTGCGTCCTGCCACCAGTCCATGGCAGCCGTGGGCCGGCGGAAAAATTCATCGCGATTGGCGGCAACCACCAGTGGATAGTCAGGATTCTGTCCCAGGGAAAAGGCAATCAGGCACATGGTGGTATCGATGCTCTCATAATGAACTCGGCGACGTCGGTGTGTATCATACCAGCCTTGTTTTCTGACTGCGTGTGGCTGTGCTATGACCCTGTTAAGCGTATTTGGTCTCTACCTTGCGCTCGGCGCCTTTGCCGGGACGCTGGCCGGGCTGTTCGGGATAGGTGGCGGGCTGGTTATTGTGCCTGTGCTTATATTCAGCTTCGGGTTACAGGGTATCAGTACTGAAATCGCCGCGCACATGGCCGTCGGTACGTCGCTGGCAACCATTGTGTTCACGTCACTGAGTTCCATACGCTCTCACCACCTTCATGCGGCGGTACGCTGGGACATATTCAAACCGATGACCGCAGGCATTGTAGTCGGTGCCCTGGTGGGCGCCTGGACGGCCTCCCTGCTGAGCGGGCCGGCGCTGGAACTGATCATTGGTATCTTTGTCATTCTGGTGGCCGTGAAGATGATCCTTGAGGTAAACCCAAAGCCGGGCCGGGTAGTGCCCGGTTCCACCGGCCTTGGAGCCGCCGGTGGCGGTATTGGCTGGGCCTCCGCGATCTTCGGCATTGGCGGCGGCACCCTGACCGTGCCTTACCTGAGCTGGTGTAACGTGAACATGCAGCAGGCCGTGGGCACATCGGCTGCCTGCGGCCTGCCGATCGCGATCGCTGGCGCCCTGGGCAATATCTGGACCGGGTGGGAAAACCCGGAGTTGCCGGAACTGAGCTTTGGCTTCATCTATCTGCCAGCTCTGTTCGGTATTATCCTCACCAGCGTATTGTTTGCCCGGGTCGGAGCGAATCTCGCGCACCGTTTGAACGCCCGGTTACTGAAACGCATATTCGCCATCATGCTGATCCTGGTCGGCATCCGCTTTCTTCTGAGCTGAGAGGTTATTGATGCTGCAGCACCCGCAGTTTGATCCCGTGGCCATTTCCCTGGGGCCCCTGAAAATCCACTGGTACGGTCTGACCTACCTGGTCGGCTTTATTGCTGGCTGGTGGCTGGGGCGGATCCGCGCCCGCAAACCCTGGTCACCCCTGAGCGAAGACCAGGTGGGTGACCTGCTGTTCTATATCGCCCTCGGCGTCATCCTTGGTGGCCGCTTCGGTTACGTGGTGTTCTACAACTTCGACGCCTTCATCGCCGACCCGCTCTGGCTGCTGCGGGTGTGGGAAGGGGGGATGTCTTTTCACGGCGGCCTGCTGGGCGTGATGTTTGCCATGTGGTGGTACGGTCGCAAAGTCGGCAGCGGTTTCTGGAAAATGGCGGACTTTGTGGCTCCGCTGGTCCCCATCGGCCTCGGAGCCGGGCGCATCGGCAACTTCATCAACGGCGAACTCTGGGGCAAGCCCACGGACGTTGCCTGGGGCATGGTGTTCCCTCAGGCACCGGATGCCCTGGCACGCCATCCGTCCCAGCTGTATCAGTTTGCCCTGGAGGGGGTAGTGTTCTTTATCATCCTCTGGTGGTTCTCTTCCAGGCCCCGCCCGCGGATGGCGGTCTCCGGCCTGTTCCTGGTCTGCTACGGCGTGTTCCGTTTCCTGGTAGAGTTCGTACGCCAGCCGGATCCGCAACTGGGCTACCTCGCCTTCGATTGGCTCACCATGGGGCAGGTGTTGTCGTTCCCGATGATTCTGGCCGGCGCCGGCCTGATGGTTATTGCTTACCGCAGAGGTGTTGAATGAAAGCCTATCTCGACTTGATGAAAGACGTAGTAGACAACGGCCTGGACCGGGGCGACCGCACCGGCGTTGGCACCCGCTCCGTCTTCGGCCGCCAGATCCGCTTCGATTTGCAGGCAGGCTTTCCGCTGGTCACCACCAAGAAAGTTCACCTGCGCAGCATCATCCAGGAACTGCTGTGGTTCCTGCAGGGCTCCACCGACAACAATTGGCTGAAGGAGCGCAACGTTTCCATCTGGAACGAATGGGCCCTGGAAAACGGCGACCTGGGCCCCATCTACGGCAAACAGTGGCGCAGTTGGCAATGCCCGGACGGCAGCACCGTTGACCAGATCAGCGACGTCATCGACCAGATCCGCAACAAACCCAACTCTCGCCGGCTGATCGTCTCCGCCTGGAACCCGGCGGAACTCCCGGACGAATCCATCGGCCCCCAGGACAACGTCCGCCAGGGCCGCATGGCGCTGGCTCCATGCCACTGCCTGTTCCAGTTCTACGTTGCCGATGGCAAGCTCTCCTGCCAGCTATACCAGCGCAGCGCCGACCTGTTTCTGGGCGTACCGTTCAACATCGCGTCATACGCGTTGCTGACCCACATGATCGCCCAGCAATGTGATCTGGGGGTGGGGGAGTTCGTTCACACCTTTGGTGATTGTCATCTGTACCAAAATCACCTGACCGACGACATCGTCTTCGAGCAACTCAGGCGGGAGCCGCGGGCGCTACCCAAGCTTGTGATCAAGCGGAAGCCCGAGTCGATCTTCGGGTACGAGCTGGAGGACTTCTCGTTTGAGGGGTATGAGCCGCATCCTGTAATTAAGGCTCCCATCGCGATCTGACCTGGGCTTGGGTCCAGTCCGATGAATGTGGGGGCGGCAGGGTAGCGGGTGGGGCTTTCCGAAAAACGCCTCAAGGCATCCATGCGCGGCTTCGGCTCCGCCATCCATGGCTCCGCAGATTTTCGGAAAGCCCCACCCGCAACCCTGCGTTCTGACGACAAAGTTCGCTTATCGAAACGATTACGGCGTGTGTGCGGTATTTACACCGGGTTGTGTGTTCTAAATACTTCAGCCTTGAATCCTGAACATCTGACTGCGATGTCGAGTCGCGAGAGGGCGGGAAACAGTCTCCAAAAATCTGCGGAGCCATGGATGGCGGAGCCGAAGCCGCACACGGACGTCTTGAGGCGCTTTTTGGAGACTGTTTCCCGCCCTCTTGCAGCCCCCAAAGTTTAAAGCCAGGACCTGAGAACCAAGAGGACAAAAAATGAGAAAAGCCCTGATAGTTGCCATGTCCCGCAATCGGGTCATCGGTCGTAACAACAAGTTGCCGTGGTATTTGCCAGGGGATCTGCGGTACTTCAAGCAGGCCACCATGGGTAAGCCCATCATTATGGGGCGGAAAACCTGGGATTCCATTGGGCGGCCATTGCCCGGGCGGATGAACGTGGTTATATCCCGGAACCCGGAATGGGAAGCACCTGCCGGAACGGTAGCAGCAAAGTCATTGGACGAAGCGTTGGTGAAAGCTGAAGCTCAGGCTGAAATCGAGGGCGGAGACGAAGTGATGATTATTGGGGGCGGGCAGATCTACGCCGAAGCCCTGCCGATGGTGGATCGAATCTACATCACCCAGGTGCACGCGGAGGTTGAGGGGGATGCATTCTTTCCGGAAGTGAACTGGGATGAGTGGGAAGAAATCGGACGGGAGGATTTCTCCGCGTCCGATAACAACCCTTACGACTACAGTTTCGTCGTCTATCAGCGCTTGGCGTCAGCCTGACGGGCAGGGCGTTTGCCAGCGGGCTTGCCGCCCTTGCCGGGAGGCTTGCCCTTCGGGCCGGGGCCACCGCGGCCTTTCGGACCTTTCTTGAAGCCTGGTTTGAAACCGGGCTTGCCACCCTTGCGACCATCGCCCGGACGACCGCCTTTGCGATCCCGGCGTGGTGGTGTCGCAGAAACCACGGGTAACGCTTCCGGCTGTTCCAGAGGCATGGAACCTGGCTGAGCTGCTTCCATCCAGCAGGCCATGGCGCCTGCCACCATCGCCATATCCATGTCATTGCGCTCGGCAATCTCGTCCAGCAGCGCCATCGCCTTGGCCAGTTTCCCGTCTTCGGCAAACTCCAGCAGCTGCGCTTCGAACTGCTGCTCACGCATCTTTTTCAGATCCGTGGGCGAGGGCAGCTCATAAGGCTCCATGGGTGAGTTGGTTGCGCGCTCAAGGGTGCGCAGCCAGCTGCGTTCCCTCGGGGTCACCAACAGGATTGCCTTGCCTTCACGACCGGCGCGGCCAGTACGGCCAACCCGGTGGATATAGGCCTCGGTGTCGTAAGGCACATCGTAGTTGATAACGTGGGTAATCCGCGGCACGTCCAGGCCCCGGGCAGCGACATCGGTAGCTACGATAATGTCTTTCTTGCCGCGCTTGAGATCTTCGACCGTTTGCTCGCGCTGGCGCTGGTTCAGGTCACCGTTCAGCGGGGCGACAGCGTGCCCGCGGGCCGACAGCTTTTCAGCCAGCAGTGTGGTTTCCGCCTTGGTGCGCACGAAAATGATAGCCGCATCCAGAGGCTCCACTTCCAGAATGCGCGTCAGGGCGTCCAGCTTGCGCTCGGCATATACCGGCAATACAAACTGGGAAATACGCTCAACCGTGCGGGTTTCGCTCTCGATTTTTACTTCCGTCGCATCGCGCAGATAGGTCTGGGCAACTTTCTTGATCTGCGGCGGCATGGTTGCGGAGAACAGCGCGCGCTGACAGTTTTCAGGTGTCTTCGCCAGAATCGCTTCCACGTCATCGATGAAGCCCATACGAAGCATTTCGTCGGCTTCGTCCAGCACCAGGGCCTTTAGGCTATCCAGCTTCAGGGTGCCCTTGCGCAGGTGGTCCAGCATGCGGCCGGGGGTACCCACGATCACTTGGGCGCCACGGCGCAAGCCTTTGATCTGGGGATAGAAATCCTGGCCGCCGTAAATTGGCAGTACATGGAAGTTGCGGAACTTGCTGGCGTAGGTGGTGAACGCCTCGGCCACCTGGATGGCCAGTTCACGTGTGGGTGCCAGCACCAGAATCTGCGGCTCCATAACGGAGGCGTCGATGCGGCTCAGCAGCGGCAGCGCAAAGGCGGCCGTTTTCCCGGTACCGGTCTGGGCAACACCCAGTAAGTGTTTGCCGGCCAACAGCGCAGGGATAGTCTGGGCCTGTATGGGAGAGGGTTTTTCATAGCCGACGGCGGCAACAGCTTCAAGAACAGCTGGATCCAGGCCGAGTTCGGCAAAAGACAATTCAGACATTAATGTACTCGGAATTCGAAGGGTAGGGCATTGCAATGCAATGCATGTTGTGTCGGGGATTATAACTGGTTTGTTGTGTCTTTAACACGGCTAATGCTGGCGGGGCTGTAGGTAGTTGCCGGAGCCGATGGTCGAGGCGGAAACGAAACCGGTGAGCCAATGCAAGGGATTGGATTATATTGAGGCAATTACACCGGAATTCATTCAACAGATCGAGATGCGCTGGGCTTTTGGCAATCTGCCGTTCAGTGGCAAAGGTGGTCGGGAGCTTGGCGGCTGGATGCAGTTCAGGAAGACTCCGGAAACCATTTCAGACGCCCACATTATTGCTCTCGTTGACGCGTGGCCGCCTGCGGTTTTGCCCTATGTGAAACAGCAGGTGAAAACCAGTTCCCTGAGTGGGACACTTGATATCGTGCATCCCAGGCCATTTTTAGAGCCAGGAGACTGGCTGATCTGGCTCATTGCTGGCCATGGTGGGTTACCTGGCCGATGTTGATGGTAGTTACACCAACGGCCTCTGGCTTACCCTGATTGTAATGGCATTTGGTGTGGTGATGCTGCATCTGGCGCGCAGAGCGGAACAAAGAGAGCAGGGCGCGCCTTCCCTGTGCCCGGAATAGCGACCGGGCAATCTGCTTCAGGGCACCGCTATTCCATTTCGGGCACGGCGTTGCTGAGAACGCCTGAATCCCGTAATCCTCCGAACCGCTTGTAGAACTTCTCACTAGGCCCTGGCAGGGGGCCGGAGGCATTTTCCAGGGTCCCGTCCAGCCACTGCTCGGCCCGCACATAGATCTGGCGGTACAAATTGCGGCAAAGTTGCTTGGCGCTGCGGCCTTCCCAGTCACCCGGCAACAGTTCGTCGGGCAGTAGTGGATCCCGAAGCAGAATCTTGCGGTATTCGTGGATCAACAGAATTCGGAGAATCAGGCATTCCTCCGGGTTGAGGGTGTCTTCGGACTGTAGTTCGCGCCACAAAGGGCGGAACTGACTCAGGAAGCGTCGGTAGCGGCCTCCCAGCTCATCCAGATTCCAGCTTTCGCGAACCTGCAGGCGAAGTGCTCTGGGGCTTTTCTGCTCCATGGGCATGGTCTGCATCACGATGGTATCGTCCAGAGCGCCCCATTCCTGCAGCATCGGAATCAGTTCGCTGCGGGTGAACCGAGGGTGTTCCATCAGGCCCGGAGCCATACTGCCAAAACTGAGCCACTTGAGTTCCTCCCGGACTTTCTGGCGAAGGTCCGGTGCTAGCTGATTCAGGTACACAAGGCACCAGCTGCCACTCCATTCTTCGGTATCAAGGTTGTATACGTGCTGGAACGCCTGCTCGAACCGGCGCAGCCCGGGGCCGGTGAGGCTGTAGTAACTGCATCGCCCTACCTTTTCCGTTTGCAGCCAGGATTCCTGAGCCAGGCGGTACACAGAGGTGCGAACCAGTCGCTGGCTGACGCCCATGGGTTCTACCAGCTTCATCAGGCTGCCAAGCCAGACATTGCCGCCGCGGGGCACGATGGCATCGCCATAGATGGTGATGATGAGCGACCCGGCCCGGAGCGGCCGTTTCTTCTGGAAGTTCTTGACGAGCAGTTCTAGTTGGCTTTTTGCAGTCATGGTCTGGGTTCGCAAATAAGAATCAATGAAACACGTTGCACGTATTATGCGGGTCTTGCGTGTCAGGTAAAGGCTTGCCTCTCTGAATGCTTTGCTGGCGCGTTGCGTCAGTGTCAGCTTTACTGAAAGAGCCTTGATCGGACGCCCTGAAATCAGTTGACATGAAAGTTATGATACAATAACTTCGTTTAATAGTCGTCAATGGTATCGAATTATACCGGGAGCGAAAAATCAGGATTGTTGTAATCAGGGATGAAGGAACAAAAACACACTCAAGCCCCTGCACAATTCGGGAGAACAAAAACAATGCTTAAAACAATGATGCGTCGCGCAGGAAAATGCGCAGCAGTTGCTGCTGCCGGTCTCATGATGATGAGTGCCCAGGCAGCTGAACCCATCAAAATCGGCTCGTTCCTGTCTATAACAGGTCCGGCATCCTTCCTTGGCGACCCCGAGCTGAAAACGCTTGAGATGTACGTCGAAAAAATCAATGAAGAAGGCGGTGTGCTGGGGCGTCAGCTGGAGCTGATTCACTACGATGACGTGGGAAATGCGTCTTCTGCCCGTAACTTCGCAAGCCGTCTTGTTCGTTCAGACCGAGTGGATATCATCGTCGGTGGCAGCACCACCGGTGCGACCATGGCGGCGGCGCCGCTGATTGAGCAGGCCCGTATTCCGTTCATTTCCCTCGCGGGTGCTGTGGTCATCACCACACCGGTGAAAAAGTGGGTATTCAAAACCCCCCAGTCTGACCGCATGGCGGCCGAGCGAATCCTGGCCGATATGAAAGATCGAGGTATCACAAAGATCGGTCTGATCTCCGGTACGGGTGGTTTCGGTAGTTCCGGCCGTACCCAGACCCTGGAAGTAGCCGAGAAAATGGGTATCGAAGTACTGGCGGATGTCACCTACAGCGGATCTGATACAGACATGACCGCTCAGTTAACCAATATCCGTAACACAAAAGGTGTTGAGGCGGTGCTCAACTTCGGTTTCGGTCAGGGCCCGGCGATCGTGACCCGAAACTACGCCCAGTTGGGGATGGAGCTTCCGTTTTACCAATCCCACGGGGTCGCCTCTGACAGCTTCCTGGAGTTGGCTGGTTCTGCTGCCGAGGGGCTCCGCCTGCCGGCATCCCCGCTGCTGGTTCCGGATTCACTCCCGGATGACGACCCCCAGAAACCGGTAGTGCAGAACTACAAGGCAGAGTATGAAGCGCGCTGGGATTCCAAGGTTTCAACCTTCGGTGCCTACGCTTACGACGGTCTGATGCTGGCGGTACGCGCCATTGAAGAAGCCGGCTCTACCGATCCTGAAGCTGTGCGTGAGGCTCTGGAAAACATCAAGGGCTACGTAGGTGTTACCGGTGAATTCAACATGTCTCCGGATGACCATAACGGTCTTGATCCAGACTCCTTCCGCATTCTGGAAGTCCAGAACGGCGAATGGAAACTGATTAACTGAACTCCCTTTCACCTGTCTCGCGGCTGGCGGCTTCCTCATGGGGTAAGCCGCCAGCCGATGTTCGACCGGAATCACCGCTATGCTCGCAGAATTCTTACAATACCTGTTCACCGGGATCACCATCGGTGCGACCTACGCCCTGATAGCTCTCGGTTTTACCCTGATTTACAACGCCAGTCATGTCATCAACTTTGCTCAGGGCGAATTCCTGATGATTGGGGGCATGGCAACTGTTTCGCTGACGGCCATGGGCGTGCCCATGGTGCTTGCCATCGTTCTCGCCATTATCCTTGCCGGGGTACTGGGCATAGCGCTTCAGCGCTTCGCCATTGCACCGGCCAAGCAGGCTGATGTGGTTACCCTGATCATCATCACGATCGGTGCCTCCATTTTTATTCGTGGTATTGCCCAGATTATCTGGGGCAAGGAATATCACGTGATGCAGAATTTCAGTAGCGATGAGCCCATTCGGGTGTTTGGTGCTGTTCTGAATAGCCAGAGTCTCTGGGTTCTGGGGATCGGTGCCATTGTCGTTGTGGCACTTGTACTGTTTTTTACCAAGACTCTGATAGGCAAGGCGATTCTGGCGACGTCGATGAACAAGGAAGCTGCACGGCTGGTCGGCATCCGCACCCAGATGGTGCTGATGCTGGCCTTTATGATGTCTGCGCTGCTCGGCTCCGTTGCCGGCATTGTGGTTGCGCCGATTACCTTTACGTCCTACGACATCGGCATCATCCTGGGCCTGAAAGGCTTTGTTGCTGCGGCCATTGGTGGCCTTGGCAGTGGTGTGGGTGCTGTTGTTGGCGGTCTTGCGCTCGGAATTGTTGAAGCCATGGCGGCGGGGTATATCTCTTCCGATTACAAGGACGCGGTAGCGTTTTCCATGATTCTGCTGGTGCTGTTCTTCATGCCCCGCGGGTTGTTTGGTGCCAAAGTCGTGGAGCGCGTCTGATGTTGAACCGGTTTATGCAGTCGCGCCTGCGGGGTCTGGTGATCCTCGCCTTAATCCTGATTATTCTTCCGGCTTTTCTGGGCAACCCGTTCCATTATGAACTGGTTATCCAGATGGCCATCATTGCCACTACTGTGGTCGGCCTGAACCTGCTGGTGGGCTTTGCCGGCCAGATCAGTCTCGGCCACGCCGGGTTCTTTGGTCTGGGTGCTTATTTCACGGGTATCGCGACCGGAACCTACGGCTGGTCTTCTGTCCCCGCGCTGGTGGTTGGTGCTATGGCCGTCGGCATCATTGCCTGGGTCGTGGGGCGCCCGATCCTGCGCCTGAAGGGCCATTACCTGTCCATGGCAACCCTCGCGGTCGGCTTCATTATTGCCATCATTCTGAACAACGAGCGTGCCATTACCGGTGGCCCGGACGGCATGCCGGTTCCCGCCTTTGATCTGTTCGGCTGGGAGCTCAGTACATTTGGCCAATATTCGTTGTTTGGACTGGATATTTCTGGCGTTCAGGCCTGGTATATCCTGGCCAGTGTGGTTCTTCTGCTGGGGGTCTGGTTCGCCCTGAACCTGATTGAATCGCCCATCGGCCGGGCGTTACGCTCTGTGAAAGGCTCGGAAGTAGCGGCCAGCGTGGTGGGCGTCGACACTGCGAAGTACAAAAGCCTCGTATTCGTGATCTCCGCCATCTATGCAAGCATCATGGGCGGCCTTTACGCCCACTTTCAGGGCTTTATTACGCCGGCTGTAGCCAGCTTCGAATTCTCCATTCTCTTTATCACCATGGTTGTACTCGGTGGCATGGGGTCCACCTTCGGTGTGATTCTGGGTGCCGTGGTGCTTAAGCTTCTGCCGCAGGTGCTGGCGGATTTCCAGGAGCTGGAAACCGTGATGTTCGGCCTGATCCTGATGCTGACCATGATCTTTATGCCCAAGGGCCTGTTGCCCACCATCACTGCAATCGTTTCCAAAAGAATGCGCAAGAAAGCGGGAGGTGAGGCATGACAGCACTGGTTGAAGTAAAAGGTCTGGATAAGGCCTTTGGTGGTGTTCATGCGGTTGAAGGGGTCAGTTTCGCCGTGGAAGCCGGGCAGGTCTATTCTGTCATTGGCCCGAACGGTGCCGGCAAGACCACGCTGTTCAATCTGATTACCGGCCTCTACATCCCCACGAAGGGGGAGGTCCTGCTTAACGGAGAAAGTACCGCGAAGCTCGAGCCGAACCAGCTTGCGGAACGGGGCATGTGCCGGACCTTTCAGCAGATGCAGATCTGCATGAATATGACCGCCATCGAGAATGTGATGCTCGGCCGGCACCTCCAGCTCAAGAGCAACCTGTTAACCACGCTGTTCCGGTTGCCGGCTTTGCGTCGGGACGAGGAGTCTGCCTATAAACGCGCCGCTGACCTTATGGAGTACGTGGGTTGTGGCGAATACGTGGGTGCCGAGGCCTCTGCCATGTCCTACGGTGCCCTGAAGCGGCTCGAGATTGCCCGGGCACTGGCGGCTGAACCAAAGGTCATCCTGCTGGATGAGCCGGCGGCGGGCCTGAACGCCACGGAAACCGCGGCACTGGAGGCGTTAATCCGGAAAATCGCGGATCAGGGCATAACCGTGATGTTGGTTGAGCACGACATGAAACTGGTGATGGGCATCTCCGACCGGTTGCTGGTGCTGAACTATGGTCGCGTTCTGGCCGAGGGTGCGCCCGAGGAAGTCCGTCAGAACCCGGACGTTATCGCCGCCTATCTGGGTGGCTGAGCAAGGAGACATTTCACATGAGCGAGCAACACACTGGAATGGCGCCTGCCCAGTCACGCAGTGAGCAGGCTGTCCGCATTATCGTTCGGGAACATCAGGCACTGTGGCGGATCCTGGATCTGCTGGATCAGCTTCTCAGCGATATGAACGTGAACGAACAGCGCCCCGACGAGCGACTGTTCAAAACGATTTTTAATTACATCCAGCATTTTTCCCAACGGGTTCACAGCACGCCCACGGACATTGAGCTGTACAAGCGGCTTAGTCAGAAGTCCCCTGAGACAGCGCCTCTGCTGGAGAAACTGGCCAAGGGTTACGTGATCGGGCACGAAAAGCTTATGGAGTTGCGCCAGTTGCTGGAGAGCTGCATGGAAGGCTGGCCAGAGGGGCGTGAAGAGTTCAGTCATGCCCTGGCACGTTTCACCGAATCCTTGCGTAAGCATATCCGTAAGGAAGAGGGGGTGGTCATTCCCCGTGCCCGGAAACTGCTGACCGAGGAAGACTGGGAGCACATTATTGAGTCCCGGGATGTCGAGAACGATCCGCTGTTCGGCGAACGGGTCCAGGAAGAATTCCGGGAATTACGCCACCAGATTGTCAGCTACACTCCGGAACAGTTCGGTGGTCTTGGTCTCAAGCATGAGGATCGGGTCACTGCGCCTCACGCAAAGCAGGAAATGCTGTCGATCAAGGGGCTGGTGACCTCCTACGGCCAGATCGAGGTGTTGCATGATGTGGATATCCATATCAACAGTGGAGAGATCGTCTCGCTTGTGGGTGCCAATGGTGCCGGCAAGTCTACCTTGCTGATGACCATCTCCGGATTGCAGCCGACGGACCGCGGTGCGATCACCTTTGAGGGCAAGGACCTGGCGAAGATTCCGGCCGATCAGCGAGTGGCCGATGGCATTGTGCAGGTGCCTGAGGGCCGGCAGGTGTTCAAGGATCTCAGTGTCCAGGACAACCTGCTGCTCGGTGCCTATACCCGGGGCAAGACGCCCGAGGTAATGGACGACCTGGAACGGATGTACACCAAGTTCCCCATCCTGCGCCAGAAGCGCCACAACCTGGCCGGTGAGCTGTCCGGTGGTCAGCAGCAGATGCTGGCCATGGGCCGGGCCTTGATGGCCAAGCCAAGACTGCTGCTGATGGACGAGCCCAGCATGGGCCTCGCCCCGTTGATTATTGAAGAGATTTTCAACATCGTAAAAGAGCTGAAAGAAGAGGGTATTACCATCTTCCTGGTTGAGCAGAATGCCTCCCAGGCGTTGGCATTGGCTGACCGTGGCTATGTGCTTGAAACCGGAAAGGTGGTGATTGAAGGCACTGGCCGGGAACTGCTCAGCAATGAGAAAGTCCGTGAGGCGTACCTGGGCATGTAGTTGCCCGGAGTTTATAACGCACAAATAAAAGGGGGACAGGTCGTGAAACCTGTCCCCCTTTTATTTGCCTGTCATTTTCTCCCTGGGGTCCAAGACAGGGAGAAAATCTGGCAGCCCGATGTTACTCGGGCTTTTTGGCAACCAGTGTCAGGATGTCGTAGCTCGCAACCATTTCGTCGTTCTGATTGTGAACCTGAACATCCCAGACCACCACACCCTGTGGGTGCCCGTCCGGAGATGTACGACCCTGATCGATCTTGCGCTTGCAGGTCAGCCGCGCCCGGATAGTGTCTCCCGGGGCCACCGGCTCGATGAAGCGCAGGGTGTCCAGTCCGTAGTTCGCCAGAACCGGACCTTCGCCCGGATAAACGAACAGGCCGGCCGCAGCGGAAAGCACGAAGTAGCCATGGGCAATGCGCTTGCCGAACTGGGAGTCCCGCGCCGCAATTTCATCAAAGTGCATGTAGAAGTGATCGCCGGACAGGCAACCGAAGTTGACGATGTCCGCCTCGGTGACCGTGCGCCGGTGAGTCAGCAGGGATTCGTTGATCTGCAGATCTTCAAAGTGGCGACGGAACGGGTGCACCTCGGTTTCGATCAAATCGGCACCACGCACATACTCGCGGGTGACTGCAGCCAGCATGGACGGAGAACCCTGGATTGCGGTTCTCTGCAGATAGTGATGCACCGCGCGGATTCCGCCCAGCTCTTCGCCGCCACCAGCGCGGCCGGGGCCGCCATGCTTGAGCATGGGCAGGGGTGAACCGTGGCCCGTGGATTCCTTTGCCGCTTCGGCATCCAGCAGGTGCAGACGTCCGTGGAAGGCCGCAAGCAGCGGAGCGATCTTGCCGGCAATGGCCGGGTCGCGGGTGGTCAGGGTGGTGACCAGTGAGCCCCGGCCTTGCGCACACAGAGCCACTGCGTCTTCGACGGTGTCGTACGGGATCACCGTCGCCACCGGGCCAAAGGCCTCGATGTCGTGTGCGCCACAGCCATTTTCCGGGTTCCGGCACAGCAGCAGATGCGGCTCGATGAACGCGCCTTTCTCGGTGCCTTCGCCGGTCGGCTTGAAGTCGCCGTTACCACCGGTGACCAGTTCGCTGGTTTTCAGCAACTCCTGGATGTTGGCTTTGACGTCCTCAAGCTGGTCAACGGAAGCCAGGGCGCCCATGCGAACGCCTTCAACGGAAGGATCGCCAACCGTGACTTTCGACAACCGTTCCTTGAGCTTGTCGCAGACGGCCTCCACCTGGCTTTTCGGGACCAGGACCCGGCGGATTGCAGTACATTTCTGTCCGGCTTTGGCCGTCATCTCGCGGCCCACTTCCTTCACGAAGACATCGAATTCTTCGTGCTCGGGGGTCACATCTGGCGCCAGAATGGCACTGTTCAGTGAATCGGCCTCGGCGTTGAACGGAATCGAACGGTTGATGATGTTCGGGTGATTCTTGAGCTTGCGGGCGGTGGCTGCCGAGCCGGTGAAGGTGACCACGTCCTGCTCTTCGAGGTGATCGAACAGGTCGCCGGTGCTGCCGATGATCAACTGCAGGCTGCCTTCGGGCAGAGCGCCGGATTCCTGCATCAGGCGAACCGCCAGTTCGGTGACGTAACAGGTGGAGGTGGCCGGCTTCACAATGGAGGGCATACCCGCCAGGAAGGTAGGCGCGAATTTCTCCAGCATGCCCCACACCGGGAAGTTGTAGGCGTCAATGTGTACCGCCACACCGCCCCGGGGCACCAGGATATGGGTGCCGGCGAAGTGGTTGTTCTTGCCCAGCGGCGTCACCGGACCCTCATGCACGACGTTGCCGGAAGGCAATTCGCGACGGCCCATGCTGGCATAGGAAAACAGGGTGCCGAAACCGCCATCAATATCGATGCCGTTATCGCCTTTGCTGGAACCGGTATGCATCGACAGGGCGTAAAGCTCTTTCTTGTGTTCCTGCAGGTACATGGCCATGGCCTTCAGGGCCAGGGCGCGCTCCTGGAAATCCATCGCCATCAGGTTCTTGCCACCGACCTTGCGGCCATACTCAACGGCTTTCCTGAAATCGAGGGTGTCGTCGTGGGTATGGGCGACGATGTCGCCGTTAATCGCACTGGGCAGTGCCTTGGCGGTCTTTTCACCGACCCATTGGCCGGCAATGAAACTTTTCAGGACTGACATGGGAAACTCCATTCGTTTCTGAAACACCAAGGCAAGTCCCGTATACGCGGAACTTGCCTTGCTCGTGTCTTACTTGTTGGCCGACTGGGCACTACATCTCGTCGTAGTCCAGAACCACTTTGTCGCTGACCGGATAGCACTGGCAGGAGAGCACATAGCCGGCTTCCACCTCGTAATCTTCCAGAGCAAAGTTCTGGTCCATTTCCACTTCGCCTTCCACAACCTTGGCGCGGCAAGTGGAACAGACGCCGGCCTTGCAGGAGTAGGGCAGATCCGCGCCTTCTTCGTTGCCGGCATCGAGGATGCTTTTGGTGTCACGAACCAACGGAAATGTCAGGGTGCGGCCATCGGCGATGACGGTCACTTCGCTCACCGATTCTGGATCCACCTTGGATGGAGCTCTGTCCTTGCGGGCCTGGGGCGCACCACCGGCCGGCGTGAACAGCTCGAAATGGATCCTGCTTTTTTCCATGCCGTGGCGAAGCAGGGAGTCCCGCACGTCCTCTGTCATTAACTGGGGGCCGCAGATGAAGGCGGCGGTGAGATCCTTGGCGTTGATCCAGTGGTCGAACAGGGCGTCGCACTTGTCGTGGTCAATTCGCCCGTTGTACAGGTCAATGTCCTGCTCTTCACGGGTGAAGATATAAACCAGGTTCAGGCGGGCCATGAACTCGTTCTTGAGGTCCTGGAGTTCGTCCCGGAACATGGTGCTGCTGGTGGCCTTGTTGCCGTAGAACAGGGTTACCTCGCTCTTGGGCTCGGTTTCCAGGGTGGTTTTGACGATCGACAGGATCGGGGTAATGCCACTGCCGGCGGCGACCGCCAGGTAATTGCCTTCGCGCTCGGGGTCCAGGTCGATGGAGAAATGGCCCTGGGGCGGCATGACTTCCAGCGTTTCGCCGGGTTTCAGCTGCTCGTTGGCAAACGTGGAGAAACGGCCACCGGGCACCTGCTTGACCGCGATGCGCAGTTCCTGGTCGGCGACACTGCGGCAGATCGAGTAGGTGCGGCGAACTTCCTCACCATCCAGCCGGGTTCTGACAATCAGGTGCTGGCCTTGCTTGTAAGTAAATTCGTCTGCCAGGTCTGCCGGCAGGTCAAAAGATAGTGATACGGCGTCTCTTGTTTCAGGTCTGACCTCTTTGAGGGTCAGTGAGTAGAATTTGTTCATGATCGTATCGGCTCTAGATGCATTTGAAATAGTCGAAGGGTTCGAGACATTCCGTGCAACGATAAAGGGCTTTGCAGGCGGTGGATCCAAATTCGCTCACCCGTTCAGTGTCTTTGCTGCCGCAGTGCGGGCAGGTAATGACGTCCGGTTCCCCGATCAGGCTCATCTTGCTGGAGCTGCCCTCGGGCGGGGCGATTCCGAATTTCCGAAGCTTCTCTTTGCCTTCGTCTGTGATCCAGTCGGTGGTCCAGGCAGGAGTCAGCACCCGGTTGATTTTTGGATTCCGGAAGCCCTCAGCGCGCAGGGCTTCGATGATCAACTCCTCAATCAACTCGGTGGCCGGGCAGCCGGAGTAAGTCGGGGTTACGTCAATGGACAGCTCTTTTCTGTCCCAACGTACGGCGCGAACAATACCGAGTTCCACGACGCTTACTGCCGGCACTTCAGGATCTTTTACTTCATCGAGAAGTGCCCAGATGTCGTCCTCTGACAGCAGATCGGGGCGGGCGTTTGCCGGCACCCGATCGCTGGCAATCAGGATATCGACGGCTGACCGGCTGTCTGAATCACCAGGTTGTGGCATCGGGATAGGCCCTCTGCAGGAACTGCATTTCCGCCAGAATGAAACCAAGATGCTCGGTGTGCTCGCCGTGCTTGCCACCCATGTACATCCAGGCGTCTTCGGCACCCGGTGTCAGGGTGGCCTGAGTGAGCACCTCGTTGACCAGACCGCGCCAGTCTTCGGCGAGTTGGTCGGGGTCCGGGCCAATGCCTGCCTCAGCCATGGCACGATCCGTGTCGTCCGGGGTAATCAGTTCTCCGGTAAAGCGCCAAAGGATATCCACGGCATCCTGCATGCGTTGGTGGCTCTCTTCGGTGCCATCGCCCAGACGCTTGACCCACTCCGAAGAACGGCGCAGGTGGTAGGTGGCCTCTTTCAGAGCTTTGGCAGCGATACCGGCAATACGCTCATCGCTGGCTTCAGTCAGACTTTTGAGTGTGAAGTAGTGCCACACGTCAAAGAAGAACTGGCGACCCATAGTGACCGCGTAATCCTCATTGGGTTGCTCGGTAAGCAACAGGTTGCGGTAATTGTGGGCGTCGCGGCGGAATGCCAGCTTGTCGGCGTCCCGGCCATCATCAATCAGCTCGGCTGCGTACTCGTACCAGTTACGGGCCTGGCCGACGAGGTCAAGGGCGACGTTCATCAGCGCCATCTCTTCCTCAAGTGCCGGGGCCTTGCCGCACAGCTCGCACAGACGCTGGCCCAGGATCATGTCGGAGTCTGCCAGGCGCAGCAGGTATTCCTGTAATGCTTCTGCTTGTGTCATGGAAATGCTCCTTACATGTGTCCGACTTCATCGGGCAGCTTGTAAAAAGAAGCATGCCGGTAAATCTTGTCTTCCGAAGGGTCGAAAAGTATTTCTTTCTCGTCGGATGCGGAGGCCGTGATGGTGTCGGAAGGAACCACCCAGATGCTCACGCCCTCGTTACGGCGTGTGTACAGGTCGCGGGCGTTTTCCATGGCCATCTCGGCGTCAGCGGCGTGCACGCTGCCCACGTGTTTGTGGTTCAGGCCGTGCTTGGACCGCACAAAAACTTCGTAAAGGCGCCATTCTGACATCTGTTATTCCTCCGGTATCAAGCAGCGTGTGCGCGCTGTTTTTGTTTTTTGGCATAGGCGACGGCCGCTTCGCGGACCCAGGCGCCCTCGTCAATTGCTTTCTTGCGAGTATTGATGCGCTCGCGGTTGCAGGGACCATTGCCCTTGAGAACGTCGTAGAATTCCTGCCAGTCGATTTCGCCGAAATCGTAATGGCCACGCTCCTCGTTCCACTTCAGGTCCGGATCCGGTGCGGTGCATCCCAGGAACTCAAGCTGCGGAACCGTCTGGTCAATGAACATCTGGCGCAGTTCGTCGTTGGTTTTACGCTTGATCTTCCAGGCCATGGACTGCTGCGAGTTGGGGGATTCGTCATCATGGGGGCCGAACATCATCAGGGCTGGCCACCACAGACGGTCGATGGCGTCCTGCACCATGGCTTTTTGCTCTTCCGTGCCCTCACGCATCATGTCCAGCAGAATCTGGTAACCCTGGCGCTGGTGGAAGCTCTCTTCCTTGCAAATGCGGACCATGGCGCGGGAGTAAGGACCATAGGAGGTGCGCTGGAGCACAACCTGGTTCACGATGGCGGCGCCATCAACCAGCCACCCAACGGCACCCATATCAGCCCAGTTCAGGGTCGGATAGTTAAAGATACTGGAGTACTTGGCCTTGCCCTGATGCAGCTTCTCAATTTCTTCATCGCGATCGGCGCCGAGAGTTTCCATGGCGCTGTAGAGGTACAGGCCATGACCTGCCTCGTCCTGGATCTTGGCCATCAGCTGGAGCTTGCGCTTCAGGGTGGGTGCCCGGGTAACCCAGTTGCCTTCCGGCAACATGCCGACCACTTCGGAATGGGCGTGCTGGGAGATCTGGCGAACCAGGGTTTTCCGGTACCCTTCAGGCATCCAGTTCTTGGCTTCAATCTTGGTTTCGGCGTCGACCTTTTCCTGAAACTCGCGCTCTTCAGGCGACATTTCTTCCATGGTCTTCAGGCGCTTGGCGCCAGTTTCAACGAGCTGGGCGTACATAAAAATACCTCCGGATCGGGCTTGTTGTTCTGTTGTCCGTGAACAGCGATGCCCTCAGGAATGACTGAAGGGCCATTTACCTCATATTATATGATACTGAATAAATATCAAGTGCTGTCATTGTGTGTCATGTTTTCGTGGTAGATTCAGATTATTAATTTCAAGGTTATGATTTAATTGGAAAAGAAAGTGACACGTAATGAAATTCTATTAAGATTAGTTGTGGGCAAGTAAATTTAAATCGGTGTTTCCGGGGCGGGCAGGCAGAAAAGAAAGAGGCGGGGAGTCAACAGCCACTGCTGTGGGACGGCTCCCCGCCAGGCAAGTCTATTTGTTGCGGCGGTCAAACACGCGCTTGGCCTTGCCTTCAGACCGGGCCAGGCAGTTGGTTTCCACCACCTCGACACGGGTGCTGATACCGATGTAGGACTTGATGTGGTGAGCCAGCTCTTTGGCTGCGTTGGCACGCACGTCATCGCTGGAAACGCCCGGTTTGAGTTCAGCCCGGATATCCACGCAGTCCAGGTTGCCTTCCTTGTAAACCTCAATCTCGTAGTGGGGTGCCAAGGCTTCACACTTCAGTACCTGTTCCTCGATCTGGCTCGGGAATACATTCACGCCACGGATAATCAGCATGTCATCACTGCGGCCGGTAATCTTGTCGATCCGGCGCATGGGCCTTGCGGTACCCGGCAGCAGGCGGGTGAGATCCCGGGTGCGGTAGCGCAGGATTGGCAGGGCCACCTTGGTCAGGGAGGTGAAGACCAGCTCACCGTATTCTCCGTCTGGCAGCACTTCGCCGGTTTCCGGGTTGATGATTTCCGGATAGAAATGGTCCTCCCAGATGGTGGGGCCGTCCTTGGTTTCGATACATTCCATTCCGACCCCGGGGCCCATCACCTCGGACAGGCCATAGATATCCAGGGCCTCGATGCCAAGGCGTTCTTCAATCTCGGTGCGCATGGCGTTGGTCCAGGGTTCTGCCCCGAAAATACCCAGGCGCAGGGGCAACTTGTGTGGATCAATGCCCTGGCGATCCATCTCGTCAGCGATGTTCAGCATGTAGGAAGGGGTCACCATGATGATGTCGGGCTCGAAGTCCCTGATCAGCTGGACCTGTTTCTCGGTCTGGCCGCCGGACATGGGGATGACCGTACAGCCAAGACGTTCAGCCCCGTAATGTGCGCCGAGGCCGCCCGTGAACAGACCATAGCCATAGGCAACATGCACCTTGTCACCACGGGAGCCGCCACCGGCCCGAATGGAGCGGGCAACCACATCGGCCCAGGTGTTGATGTCACTCTGGGTGTAACCGACCACGGTTGGTTTTCCGGTTGTGCCGCTGGAGGCGTGCACCCGCACCACATCCGACATGGGCGTGGCAAACATGCCAAACGGGTAGTTGTCCCGCAGGTCCGCCTTGGTGGTAAAGGGTACCTTGGCCAGGTCTTCCAGGGAGTTGATGTCCATCGGCTTGAGGCCGATATCGTCAAACGCCTTACGGTAGTACGGCACGTTGGTGTACGCGTGAATCAGGCTCCAGCGCAGGCGCTGAAGCTGTTCGTGGCGGAGTTCGTCAATGCTGGCGGTCTCCATCCGGTCGAGTTTGCCAATTTTCTGGAGTGGTAAGCTCATGATTTTGTCCTGCATTGTTCTTGTCGGGTAATGGTCTGTGTTCTGGTCCGGGCGGTGGCGTCAGGCCGCCGCATCCGTCCGTTCAATGATGAGGGCAATGCCCTGGCCAACGCCGATGCACATGGTGCAGAGAGCGTAACGAGCTTTCTGGCCCGCTGCGTGACGGCGCTCCAGTTCGTTCAGGGCCGTGGTCACCAGTCGGGCACCGCTCATGCCCAGCGGATGGCCAAGGGCAATGGCGCCACCGTTGGGATTTACGTGCTCGGCGTCGTCCGGAAGCCCAAGGTCGCGGGTGACCGCAAGGGCCTGGGCGGCGAAGGCTTCGTTCAGTTCAATCACGTCCATATCGGCGAGCTCAAGGCCCGCGGTTGCCAGCACCTTGCGGGTTGCCGGAGCGGGTCCGAAGCCCATGATCCGTGGCTCAACGCCGGCAGTCGCCATGGCAACCACCCGGGCGCGGGGCTTGAGGTTGTATTGCTTGAGAGCGCCAGGCCCGGCCAGCAGCAAGGCGCAGGCGCCATCGTTCACCCCGGAGGCATTGCCGGCGGTCACGGTGCCGTTGTCGCGGAACGGTGTGGGCAGCGTGGCCAGCTTCTCAAGGCTGGTTTCCCGTGGATGCTCGTCGGTATCCACTACCAGTGGATCCTGCTTGCGACGGGGGATGGTCACCGGGGTAATCTCGGCGTCGAATCGTCCGGCCTTCTGGGCTGCGGCGGTGCGTTGTTGGCTGCGCAGCGCGAAGACGTCCTGATCTTCCCGGGCAATGCCGAAGTCGGCGGCCACGTTTTCTGCTGTCTCCGGCATGGAATCAATGCCGTACTGCTTTTTCAGTACCGGATTGACAAAGCGCCAGCCAATCGTGGTATCAAAAATTTCTGCTTTGCGGCTGAACGGGGTTTCTGACTTGCCCATGACGAAAGGCGCCCGGGACATGGATTCCACACCGCCCGCCAGCATCAGACCGGCTTCCCCGGTGCGGATGGCTCGCGCCGCGCTTCCTACGGCGTCCATGCCAGAGCCACAGAGGCGGTTGATCGTGCTACCGGGAACGTCGACCGGAAGGCCGGCCAGCAGCGACGACATACGGGCAACGTCACGATTGTCTTCGCCAGCCTGGTTGGCGCAGCCATACAGAACGTCATCAATTTTTGACCAGTCCAGATCCGGGTTTCTTTCCATCAGGGCTTTCATCGGGATGGCCCCGAGGTCGTCGGCCCGAACGGCTGCCAGAGCACCACCATAGCGGCCAATCGGAGTGCGAATAGCGTCAACAATGTAGGCGTCTTGTAGGCGATTATCTGCGCTCATGAGTGTTCCTCCGAATTAATGACAGGGCCGCGGACCTGGTAGGATTTTCCCCGGAACAGGGCAACAATACGGCCATCCTGATTGATTAAGGTGATGTCGTAGACGCCCGTTCGGCCGCCGCGGGACTGCTCCTCGGCGGTTGCAGTCAGTAGGTCGCCGGCTTTGGCGCCAGACATATAGTCGATGCTGCATCCGGAGGCGACCGTCGCCTTGTCATAGGTGTTGCAGCTGAAGGCAAAAGCGGAGTCGGCAAGAGTGAACAGGTAGCCACCGTGACAGGAGCCATGGCCCTGGATCATGTCGTCGGTCACCATCATGCTCAGCACGGCCCGGCCCGGGGCGACGGATTCGATTTTCATGCCAAGCTTCTGGCTTGCCCGATCCCGGGCAAACATGGCTTCCGCACAGCGTTCGGCCAATTGTTGCGGATCGGTTTCGGTCATGCGTAAAACCCCTTTTCGGCATAATGGTTTTTCCGGAGCAGCAGGGCAGGCCGGTAGCGGTCTTCGCCATAACTGTTCTGGATGTTGGTGAGAACCTGAAATACCCGGCCATTGCCAAGCCGGTCGCTCCAGCTCAGCGGACCCTCCGGATAGTTCAATCCGGCTTTCATGGCCAGGTCGATGTCCTCTTTGGTTGCCACACCGTGCAGTTCGGCATCGGCGGCCTCGTTTGCCAGCATGGCGACGGTGCGCATGACCACAATGCCGGGACGGTCTGCAATCAGGCTCACGGCGATACCCGCTTTTTGAAGTAAAGCACAGGCATCGGAACGCGCCTTGTCGGAGGCCTGGTCGGCGACACAAATCGCCAGCCTGGTTGCCTTGCTGAAGTCGAATGCAAGGTCAAACAGCGCCAGATTGGGAGTGCCTTCCACATGGGAGCGCTCGGTCGCCATACGGCCATCGGTAAGGGCTAGTACCGCCTCTCCGAACCGGAGTTGCCCGGGGCCGTCCCGTTCAATGATTTCGAGGCCGGCCTCGCGGAAGCGATCAACCAGTTGGGCTGCGGCCCCTATCTCGCCTTCAACGATCAGTCGGGTATCTTCGCTTTGGCAAGCAGGCTCGGTGCTTGGCTCCGGGTGCTTGGAGTCCTCGGTATAGCGGTAGAAACCTTGACCGCTCTTGCGGCCGAGTCGCCCAGCCTCAACCAGTTCTTTCTGTATCAGTGAGGGGAGAAAGCGGGTGTCCTGATAATAGGAATTGAAGACCGAATTGGTGACCGCGTAGTTAACGTCGTGGCCAATCAGGTCGGTCAGTTCAAACGGCCCCATCCGAAAATTGCCCGCCTCACGGATGATGGCGTCCAGGGTCGCCGGATCGGCAGCGCCTTCCTGGAGCAGTCGCAAGCTTTCGGCATAAAACGGCCGTGCCACGCGATTAACAATGAAGCCTGGCGTCGAGGTGGCGAACACAGGCTTCTTGCCCCAGTTTGTCGCGGTGGCATGGACAACCTCTGCCACATCGTTGTCCGTGGCCAGGCCTTTTACCACTTCCACCAGCGCCATCAGGGGGGCCGGATTGAAAAAGTGCATGCCGACCAGTCGCTCCGGACGGTGGAGTTTGGCGCCAAGCGCGGTCACGGAGATGGATGAGGTGTTGGTGGCAAGGATGGTGTCCTCGCTGCACAGTTCTTCAAGGTCCGCCAGCAGTGCGCGCTTGATCTCGAGGTCTTCAATAATAGCCTCAATGACCATGCCACTATCGGCAACTTCCGACAGTGCACTGACCGGATGAATGCGACCAATAACGGCGTCGATGGTTTGCTGCTCCATCTTGCCCTTGTCCACCCGGCGCTGAAGCTGTTTTGCGACGCCATCCCGGCCTGCGACGGCAGCGCCATCGCGTTGGTCGTGAAGGTAGACCTTGTGACCCGCCTGGGCGGCCACCTGGGCGATGCCGGAACCCATGGCGCCGGCACCGATGACGGCAATCGTAGTCTGGGTATCAAGAGCCTGCATCGTTTATTTCCCCTTGAAGTCCGGCGTGCGTTTCTCCATGAAAGCGGCTACGCCTTCACGGTAATCCTCGGACCGTCCGGCCATGCGCTGGAGGTCACGCTCAAGGTCGAGCTGCTCTTCAAAGGTGTTGCTGGCACTGGCATGCAGGGCGCGCTTGATCAGGGCGAGGCCTTTGGTGGGCTGGGTGGCAAAGTGCCTTGCCAGCTTCATGGTTTCGTCCATCAGTGTCTCGTTATCAACGCAACGCCAGATCATGCCCCAGTTTTCGGCCTGCTCGGCACTGATTTTGTCACCCAGCAAGGCCATGCCCTTGGCGCGCGCCATACCCGCAACCCGTGGCAAGGTCCAGGTGCCACCGGAGTCAGGCACCAGGCCCAGCTTGCAGAATGCCTGCACGAAACTCGCTGAACGAGCCGCTAGAGTGATGTCGCAGGCCAGGGCAATGTTCGCGCCGGCGCCGGCGGCAACACCGTTCACGGCACACAGAACCGGCATGGGCAGATCACGCAGACTCCGCATCAGAGGGTTGTAGTATTTTTCCAGGGACTCGCCCAGGTCGGGAGCTTCCTGTCCCGGTACAACGCTGCGGTCAGACAGGTCCTGACCGGCGCAGAAACCACGGCCGGCGCCGGTGATGATCAGTACGCGAACAGAGCTGTCCTGGCCGACCTGGCTGACGGCATCGCGCATCTGCTCGTGCATCTCGACGTTGAAGCTGTTCAGGTTGTCGGGGCGGTTCAGCGTAAGCAGAGCCACACCCTGATCGATTTCGAGAAGAATGCTGGACTGAGTCATGGCGTTATCCTGTAGATAGAGTGATGGATGGCTTCAGGGCAGGGGTTATTGGCCCTTTGATGAGCAGGTTGTTTGGCATAAGCAATCCGATGTGACTTTGTTTTTGTCCGAAGTATGTTTCAGCCGACCGGAATCAGAATTGCCACAAGGCGATGTTCCAGTGCTGAACGGGCTGATTGTCAAAATAAGTATATCTATTAATTGATACTGGTCAATGGTAATGCTTTCCAATTTATGTATCACGTTGATTGTTTTTTGTGGAAAGCTCTTTAGTATCTGATAGTTAAAGGGAATTTGTTGATATTTTCCGGGTTTTTCTGATTTTTGACGTGTTTGGAGCGGTTTTTTCACCTCTTTATCTGTGAAAACTTCTCCAGAAAGCGATAAAGTGGTTCGGAAAATGAATCAGAATGTATCATCACATTCCGGGTCTTGTGAGTGAAGGAGATAACCATGCCTAGTTACAGTATTGAGGGCGTTCAGCCTGTTGTTCATCCGTCTGCGTACGTTCACCCAACCGCGATTCTGATCGGAGATGTATGGATCGGCCCTGGTTGCTACGTTGGTCCGGCAGCCTCTTTGCGTGGCGACTTTGGGCGTATCGTGTTAAAGGAGGGGGCGAATATTCAGGACACCTGCGTGACACATGCCTTCCCGGGCAAAGATGTGGTGGTCGAGAAAAACGGGCACGTAGGGCATGGCGCGATTCTTCACGGATGTATCGTCGGTGAGGATGCAATGGTCGGGATGAACGCAGTGGTTATGGACGAGGCCGTTATAGCCCCCCGTTCCATCGTTGGCGCGGGGGCCCTGGTTAAAGCCGGTTTTCAGTGCGATCCTGCATCATTGATTGTGGGTACGCCCGCTAAGGTGGTACGCACCTTGAGTGATAACGAGATAGCCTGGAAGGCGGAGGGAACCGAAGAATACAAGAGGCTGACTCTTCGCTGCTTCGCGAGCCTGGAGGAGTGCCAGCCTCTGGAAGAGGCTGACGCTGATCGGCCCAGGGTTGATGCTGGCAGCTACCAGCCCAAACACCAGGCTTGATTTGGGGGCAGCTGTTTACCGCATTCGGCTACTAAAAGTGTCAGGCCGCCTGTACCGATTTAAGAGCATCGTTGATGATGCGTGCAAAGTCATCCGGGGAGTCTTCCTGGAGGAAGTGACCGCCCCTGAGCGTGATGTGAGGTTGGCCATAGGCCCCGGGGATGCGTCGTTGCATATAGCGGTCACCGCCACGGGTGATGGGATCGCCACTGCTGAAGCAGGTGATGAATGGCTTTCGCCACTTCTCCAGGACTTTCCAGGCCGCCTTGTTGGGTTCGCTGGCCGGATCATCCGGTGAGACCGGTACCAGTTTGGGAAATGCTCTGGCCCCGGCCTTGTACTCGGGGCCGGGGAACGGCGCCTCGTACGCCGCCAGCTCGGCCCGGCTGAGAGCACGTTCCGTACCCAGCTGAACGATACGTCCTACCGGGAACCATGGGCTGTGGGTGGCGAAGGCTTTCCATAGCGTAAAGACCGGGGGGATGCGGGTTTCACCCGTGGGCAGCATGCCGTTGCCAACGATGATCCGCTGGAACCGGTGCGGATTTTCCGCCGCCAGGCGCAGTCCCAGCAGGGATCCCCAATTCTGGCAAACCAGTGTTATGTTGGTCAGTTCCAGGGATTCCAGCCAGCCGGTCAGCCAGTCAATGTGACGCTGGTAACTGTAGTCGCCCACGTTGGCAGGTTTGTCAGACTTGCCGAACCCAATCAGGTCGGGGGCCAGAACCCGGTGTCCCGCAGATGCGACAACCGGGATCATGTGGCGATACAGGTACGACCAGGACGGCTCACCATGAAGCATGAGCACGGGCGAGGCGGTTGCCGGTCCTTCATCAACGAAATGCATTCTCAGGCCCGGTTCCACGTCCAGGTAGTGAGGTGCAAAAGGGTAGTCCGGAAGGCCGTCGAAACGGGCCTCATCGGTTCTCAGAATACGCATGCCATCGACTGTCCTGACTGAGTGGTTGCGTGGCTGTGGTGATCGCAGCCTTAACTTCATTCAGGATAAATCAGATGGGAAATTTGTGTGTTTGGTTTAGGTAACAGAGCGTTGTCTGATTGAATCAGGACGCAAGACCGAACAGCATTTCCGGGTTGTCGAACGCCGTCAGGGCGTCGTCACAGCAGTTAACAGCCCTGCAATCGTCGGCAGAGCATAGGCCAATGGTCTGGCACTGGAAATCCTGGAAGCGCTCGCGGTCGTTTCGGAATATGCGGGCACGGGGCAATGTCGAATGGCAATGGCCGCAAAGCAGTGTGGGGACGGCGCTCCCTTCGGCCGCTACCGCGCGGTAATGTTCTGGTTTACTCATCATAGACCTCCTCAGTCTTCCCAACATAAGGGCCCTATGTGACATTTCAACGACTGGGGCGCCTTGTGTAACTGATGGATAGTACGTACACAAATCCCTGAATGTTCACTTTCACTTTTTCGAGTTCAGCTGTCGGCCTCGGGAGTCGGTCGGCGATTGGAGCGCTTGTCGTCCCAATCCAGCTCTTTCGGGTTGTACCAGCCAATATGGTCCAGCACCTTGTCCCGGGTCGCCGGGGACAGGGTCGGCCACAGCTCCTGAAACTCGTCCAGGCCCTGGTCCCGCTGTTTCAGCTGCTTGCTTTGCAGGCGACGAATAATGCGGGGCAGTTGCAATGCCTCGCCCAGTTGGCCTGGCACCCACACGTCCTGCCCCATCACTTTGCGACGATGGGTTCGGGCGGCCAGCACCTTATGCAGAGCGGTGGCAGCATCAAGGGCCGTTTCAGTCGTAAACTCTTCGTGATCCAAGGCATGACCTGTTTTATTACTGATCAATAACCCACCACTATACCCTGAAAAAGCCTGCACTGGCCACGGGCCGTGTTAGGCTATGATCCAGCTATCGGGAACCGCAGCTCAGGGGATGCTCAATTGATGTACGGAAAACTGGAAACACGGACTTTTCTGGCAATGCTGGTGGGGGTCTCCCTGGCATTTATCTGGTTGATGAAGCCATTTTTCGGCCCGATTTTCTGGGCGGTGGCCATTGCCCTGATCTTCTACCCGGTGCGGGAGGCGTTGTCTCGTAAAATGGGGGATCGCCCCAATATGATCGCGCTGCTCACGCTGTTCATCTGCCTGATCATTGTCGTTATCCCGGTCATCATTCTGCTGACCTCCCTGATCGCGGAAGGGCTGGGGCTGTACCAGAAAATCCAGAGCGGGGAGATCCAGCCAGGCGAGTACATTGACAAGGTCAACCAGTCGTTCCCGGCGATCGAGGCCTTCCTTGCGCAATTCGACATTGATTTCAGCGAACTCAGGGATCGCGCTGTCAGCGCCTTTCTGGGGGGGAGTCAGTTCCTGGCCAAGCAGGCCCTGGGCGTTGGCCAGAATACCTTCCAGTTTTTCCTCGGATTGGCGCTGATGGTGTACCTGGCATTTTTCCTGATCCGGGATGGCAACAAGCTGGTGGAGTTGATGATCCGCGCTCTGCCCCTGGGGGACGAGCGGGAACGCCTGTTGTTTGCCAAGTTCGCGGAGGTCACCCGGGCCACGGTGAAAGGTAACCTGCTGATCGCCATTATTCAGGGGGCTCTCGGGGGGCTGATTTTCTGGATACTGGGCATCACCGGTGCTCTGTTATGGGGTGTGGTGATGGCGATTGTTTCGTTGATACCCGCAATTGGCGCCTCCCTGGTGTGGGTGCCTGTTGCGATTTACCTGACAGCCGTCGGGGACGTGGTTCCGGCCATTATCCTGGCTGCCTATGGCGCCATTGTGATCGGCCTGGCCGATAATGTTTTACGCCCCATTTTCGTGGGGCGTGACACCAAACTGCCGGACTATATCGTGCTGCTATCGACCCTGGGCGGTATTGTTATGTTTGGTATTAACGGGTTTGTGATGGGGCCACTGGTTGCGGCACTGTTCATGGCGTTCTGGGGGATCTTTATCCGGGAGTTTAGTGAGGCCTCGGTGGTGGCGGGAAGTGACGAGGCTGGCCAGTAATCGGGAAAGCGTGATCAGGGTCGGGGCGGCACATAAAAGAATTGTGTTACGCTCCTCACCACATGCCCCCTGCGGGGATAGGCTCAATCCGATAAGAAGAATGAGTATCGTCATGATACCAGAGGATTTTCAGGAGAAATTCATGCGTATAAAAACAACGAACCGTCGTCCGCTGGCCGCTGCCATTATCACAGCAGCGTTGACCATCGCTGCTGTGCCCGCTGCGTTTGCTAACGAGACCGTGGCCCTCAAAAATGCCCTCTATGGGGCCGGTTATGACGTGAACAATGTCAGCGGCACCATGGACGATACCACCCGTTCGGCGCTGCGAGCCTTTCAGCGTGATCAGGGGCTGACAGTGAGTGGAGAGCTGGATGAGGCCACCAAGTCCGCCCTGGGGATGGTGCCGATGGAAGTGGCGGCCAATGCCGCGCCTGCGTCCGGTAGCGCCAATGCTGCTGCGGCTGACACCGGAGAATCCCGGGACTCCGAGGCCAGATCGGAGCCTGAGCAGGATGACGCCGTTGAGGAAGACGATGACGGCGGCTGGTCACTGTTCTGATCTTGGTTCCGTAACGAAAAAGCCCGCTCAGGTAGAACCTGGGCGGGCTTTTTTGTGGGCCAGCCGTGGCTTAGTCGAGCTTGTCGAGATCGCGGACGGCGCCCTTGTCGGCACTGGTAGCCAGCAGGGCATAAGCTTTCAGCGCTGCAGAAACCTTGCGGTCACGGGGAAGCTCAGGTTTCCAGCCCTTGTCGTTGCGCTCAGCGCGCCGGCGATCCAGTTCCCGTTGGTCGACTTCTACGTTGATGCTCCGGTTCGGGATATCAATGCGGATGAGGTCGCCATTCTCAATCAGGCCAATGGCACCGCCCGCCGCTGCTTCTGGCGAGGCGTGACCGATGGACAGGCCGGAAGTGCCACCAGAGAAACGACCATCAGTCAGCAGGGCGCATTCCTTGCCCAGGCCTTTCGATTTCAGGTAGCTGGTAGGGTAGAGCATTTCCTGCATGCCGGGACCACCACGGGGGCCCTCGTAACGGATGATCACGACTTCGTGGGGCTTGACCTCGTCGCTGAGGATGCCGGCCACGGCGGAGTCCTGGCTTTCGAAAACCCGGGCCTTGCCTTCAAAGACATAGATACTTTCATCCACCCCGGCGGTTTTGACCACGCAACCATCCATGGCGATGTTGCCGTACAGAACCGCGAGCCCCCCCTCAGACGAGTAGGCGTGCTCGACGGAGCGGATGCAGCCGCTCTCCCGGTCACCGTCCAGTGACGGCCAGCGGGTGTTTTGGCTGAACGCAGTCTGGGTGGGAATGCCAGCCGGGCCGGCCTTGTAGAACTCCACCACTTCCGCGGGCGGTTTGCGCATGATGTCCCAGGTTTCCAGGGCTTCGCGCATGGTTTTGCTGTGCACCGTCGGCAGGTCGGTGTTGATCAGTCCGCCCCGTTCAAGCTCACCGAGGATGCCCATAATCCCGCCGGCGCGGTGGACGTCTTCCATGTGGTACTTGGGTGAGTTGGGCGCCACCTTGCAAAGCTGCGGTACCCGGCGGGAGAGCTGGTCGATTTCGTTCAGTGTGAACGGAACGCCGCCTTCCTGAGCCGCTGCCAGCAGGTGCAGGATGGTATTGGTGGAGCCACCCATGGCGATGTCCATCACCATGGCATTCTCAAAGGCGGCCATGGAGGCGATGCTCAGCGGCAACACGCTGGCGTCGTCTTCTTCGTAATAGCGCCGTGCGTTCTCTACAATCTGGCGACCGGCGTTAAGGAACAGCTGTTCGCGGTCGGCGTGGGTGGCCAGCATCGACCCGTTGCCCGGTAGTGCCAGGCCGATGGCTTCGGTCAGACAGTTCATGGAGTTGGCCGTGAACATGCCGGAGCACGACCCGCAGGTGGGGCAGGCACTGCGCTCGTATTCGGCGACTGTTTCATCATCCGCGTTGGGATCGGCGGCGATGACCATGGCATCCACCAGGTCCAGCTTGTGCTCGGACAGCTTGGTTTTACCAGCTTCCATGGGGCCGCCGGAGACAAAGATGGTGGGAATGTTCAGCCGCATGGCGGCCATCAGCATGCCTGGTGTGATCTTGTCGCAGTTGGAAATGCACACCAGGGCGTCGGCGCAGTGTGCGTTGACCATGTATTCGACGGAATCGGCAATGATTTCCCGGGACGGCAGCGAGTACAGCATGCCGTCGTGCCCCATGGCGATGCCGTCGTCCACGGCGATGGTATTGAATTCCTTGGCAACGCCGCCCGCGGTTTCGATTTCACGGCAAACCAGTTGGCCCAGATCCTTGAGGTGAACGTGCCCCGGCACAAACTGGGTAAATGAGTTGGCAACCGCAATGATTGGCTTGCCGAAATCTTCGTTTTTCATACCGGTGGCGCGCCAGAGCGCACGGGCACCGGCCATGTTACGGCCTGCGGTGGATGTCCGCGAACGATACTGAGGCATGGGGTTCTGGTCTCTCTATTGTTGCCTGTGACGGGGTTTGGGAACACAGAGGATACCAGATTCGACCCTGATCGCATGGTTGTTTTGCGGGTCCGTGTTTACAATGAGTAACAATAGGGGCGAAACGTTGCCTGCAGGGACGGGAGAGTCAATGTGGAAGGAGAGAGTGTCTATGGCGGTCAAGGAAAGTCTGTCACTGCGTCGTCTCAAGCAGTTTCAGCCTCTTAATCGGCTGACCGACGATCAGTTGGTTGTGCTTGCCAGTCGGGCTGAAAGGCGCGTACACGGGGCTGGGCAGCGAGTGGTCGAACGGGGTGTCCGGGACGGTATGGACCTGTTCCTGGTGGAGGGGGCGGTTGAGCTGGAGTCGGCGGATGGCCGCAAGTCGACCATTGAGGCCGACAGTGACAAGGCGCTCAATCCGATCGCACGTCTGCAACCGAGAATTTACGATGTGACCGCGATCCAGTCCTGTGAATTTCTGGCGGTGGAGCAGGAAATCCTCAATCAGCTGCTGCGCTCGGCACCGGTTCGGCAGGTCGAGATCGAATCCGCAGCGGGATCCGGAGGCGGTGAAAGCGAGGAGCATCACCTGCTGATGGAGTTCTATTCCGAACTGCGCTCCAATCAGCTGAGCGTGCCGAGTGTGCCGGATGTGGCCTGGAAGGTGAGGCGGCTTGTTGAGCGGGAGGATTCCAGCGCAGAACAAGTGGCGCAGGCGATATCCGCGGATCCCGCCATGGCCGCCAAACTGGTGCGAGCGAGCAATAGCCCCCTGTACCGTGGGTTCAGCGATGTCCGCAATGTTCGGGAGGCGGTGGTGCGCCTTGGCATGCGTACTACCCGTCAGCTGGTCACGGTCTTTGCCATGCGGGAAGTGTTCAAGACCCGCCAGGCCGCTCTGCAGAAGGAAATGGACCGGCTCTGGCGTCACTCCCGGGAGGTGGCGGCCCTGTGTTGGGTGCTGGCGGACGGCGCCACCCGGCTCAATCCCGAGGAGGCCTTGCTGGCGGGGCTGCTGCACGATATCGGGGTGGTCCCGGTACTGGTGCAGGCGGAGCATCATGTCAACCTGTTTGCGGATCCGGCGAACCTGAGCCACGCTATTGCCGAGCTGAGGGCGGATATTGGCACCGCCATGCTGGAGAGCTGGTCGTTCCCCGCGCCTTTTGTCGAGGCCGTGCGTCATGCCGAGGACTGGGGGTATGAAAGCCGCAGCCCGGAGCCACAGCTGGTGGACGTGGTGATCGTAGCTCAGTTGCACTCAATGATCGGTTCCAGTCAGAATGCGAACCTTCCCCGGTTTGACGAGGTGCCAGCCTACCGGAGGCTGGGTGAACTTGAATTGAACGCTTCCCGGAGCCTGCAGCTGCTGACAGAAGCCCGCGCCAGGGTGGACGAGGTTCACAGGCTGCTGTCAATTCACTGAGGCTATGTAATGGTTAATTCGGATTCGACTGACAGGTGAGCGGCCCCCAGATGAATGTACCCCTGTTTCCGCTCAACTCCATCGTCCTGCCCAAGGGGAGAATCCCCCTGCAGCTGTTCGAGCCGCGCTATATCGATATGCTGACCCGATGTCTCAAGGAGGACCGGGGGTTTGTGGTCGTGATGCTTCGCGAAGGCCTGGAAACGGCCAAAGAGGCAGCCTTTTACGATATCGGTACTTATGTGCGGATCATTGATTTCCAGCAGCTGGATAACGGCCTGTTGGGTATTACGGTGGAGGGCCAGGGCAAGGTTTCGGTTGTTCGAAGCTGGCAAGAGAACGATGGGCTGAACCTGGGGGACGTTGAATGCCTGATGGACGAGGCCGACTGCGAGGTTCCGGAACGTTACACCGAACTACCCGCCGTGCTGAAAGCGCTGTTTCGCCATCCCGTGATCCGTGACCTGGAAATGGACGTTGATTACAGCGATGCCCGGGATGTCGGGTGGCGTCTGACGGAGCTGTTACCGCTGGACAAGCAGGAAAAACAGCGGTTGGTGGAATTGCAGGATCCGATAGAACGACTGAGCAGGTTACAGTCCCTGCTTGAGGCGCTGGAGCAGGACTGAGTGACGCGCCTAGAACCCGGTCGTCCGGTAGAATAGCATGGCTTGCGGCCATTGGTGCCAGGCATAGGCGGCTGTGAAGGCGACCCAGGCAACGATTGCCCCAAGCAGTGAGACATCCGGAGCCAGTGGTACCCGGTCATAACGGCTGTAACTGGCGCGAATGTAGCCGGTAATGGCCAGCCCAAGGAACAACCCTCCGATAACATCCGTGAACCAGTGCACGCCAAGATACAGGCGGCTGAAGGCCACCAGTACAACGGGCAGGCTGAATACCAGATAGGTGCGCCAGCGGCGACGGTGCCGTGTTTCTCTGGCGACGAAATTGGCTGCCAGCATGCACAGTACCGTTATGCCGGCGGTGTGACCGCTGGGAAAAGCGCCCGATGACGGAGGGGCCAGGACCTCATCAGGCCTTGTTATTCCGGTAAAGGACTTCAGCAGCCACACCAGCAGGAAGGTGAGTCCTGCCGCGGCGAGAATATGAACAGCCGCGCCATAGTAACCCCGGAACACCAGGGCCAGGGAGAGGCAGCCCGCCGCGGTAATCAGCACCGGTGCGTCGCCGGTCATAGTAAAGAATAGAATGGCCGGGTCGAACAGCGGTTGTCGTAATTGCGAAAACCAGGTGGATACGGCGGTGTCGAACGGCTGTAACAGCGTGGTGCCGGTGGCCAGTTGGCTCCAGATCAGGAGCAGCGCCGTCGCGGTAACCGCCAGGGACAGAGAGGGCAGGGGGAATTCGCCCGCCTGGGCGGGACGTTCACTGGAATAGAGCCGCCAGAACCGGTGAGTGGCGTCGTACTTCTCCATTTTGCCGGCCAGCCATTGATAAAGCCGGCTGCTGTATCCCAGTCCGAGTTGAAAGCGGAAGACGGTCAGGTAGATGATGATCAGCACGCCCATACTGATGGCGATGACCGGGTAAAAGTGGGCGGGCGGTTTTATGTCACTGGCCAGTGCGCTGCCTACCAGATAGCCCGGTATCACATAGACCGGCGCCCAGCCCAGCGCTGAGGTCAGGTTGAACAGCAGGAACCGGCGCCACGGCATCATCAATGCGCCGGCCACCAGGGGAATAACGGGCCGTATCGGGCCAACGAAGCGGCCGATCACCACGCTGACCCCGCCGTACCGGTGAAAGAAATACTCACCCTTGTGGATGGCTTTCGGGTAACGGCTCAGGGGCCAGACCCGGTCCAGCTTTCCCTGGCAGAGTCGTCCAAGCGCGAAGCTGATACTGTCGCCGAGAATCGCGCCCAGCGCGGCCCACAACAGGGCTTCGGCCAGGGGCATGGCGATCTGTCCGGCCAGAGCGGCGATGGTGAAAATGATGACCACGCCGGGAATCAGTATACCGGCGATGGCCAGGGATTCGGCGAACGCGGTTGCGAATAGCGCCACGGCCAGCCATTCGGAATGGGCGGTCAGCCAGGTGGCAAGGGACGTCAGCCAGTCACCGCTCATGATCCGGCGGCATCTCCCGGCAGAAACCAGATGGAATCCGCACCGCGTTTGCGGGCTTCCTCCAGGGCGAGGCTGGCGCGTTTGCGCAGCGTGTCCGTGCGGGTGTCACCGGACCCGCGCGTGGTGCAACCCAGACTGACTGTGGCCTTTCCGACCATAGCCCAGTTATGCTCGGCAATGGTTCTGCGGATGCGCTCGGCAATCACCCTTACGCCCTCTTCCGGAGTAAAGGGCAGGATCAGGAAGAATTCGGATTCATTCAGGGTATAGAGGGTATCTCCGGCACGAATGACCCCGAAAAGATGCTGGGTGACATCCCGGAACAGGGTCTGCATGCCGGGCTTGCCATGCAGGTCTTCCACTTCGTCGGCGTAATCAATGGCCAGCGTAACCACCGATAGTGAATGGCCGGTGGCAATGGCGCGGCTGATTTCCTTTTGCAGTGTTTCGTCCAGGAAGCGTGCGTTGTGGGCTCCGGTGACCGGATCGGTGATGGCCAGATCTTCCGCCGACTGGGCCATGTGATTGTAGTGCCAGATATAAAGCGCGCCGATGGTGATCAGTGCCAGGGCGCCGGTCATCACGGTGACGGTTTCCTGGAAAGGTTGGCGGACCAGCAGAAAGGCCGCCAGGGCCATGAATAACAGTAGCGACAGGATAAGCCCCTGGCGCAAGGGCAGGATCAGCAGGTTGAGAAGGATCAAGGGCATGCTCCAGTGGCTGATCCCCGGCGTACTCATGGTGTACATGGCGGCGATCAGACCGCAGTTCAGGGCGGCCAGTATCGCCAGGTGTCCCGGGGCGGACAACTGGTGGCGGCGGCACACAAAGGTGTAACCGGCCCCCGCGAGGGTCAGTAGCGCCATGCCCGCCGCCAGGTAGAAAAGGCTATAGAAGCCATAACGAAGGTTCTGGAATGCCAGGCTGGCAATGAACAGGGTTGCCAGGCAATAACCGGCGAGATGGGTAAAGGTTCTCAGGCGTGTCTCGGTCATGCCGCGGGGCCCTCCGCATCGGCTTCCCTGGTGGGGGGTGAAGAATGGGACCAGGTGCTGTAGGACTGGGCGCGATTGCCGCCCTGCTGCTGGGCCCGGCGCAGGGCATTGGCGGCGGACTGCTGCAGGCTGTCGGCGTTGTCTCCGATGTTGAGGCCGGCGATACCGGCGCTGACGGTTAGTTCCAGGCCGTGGGAAACCAGCAGTGCTCGCAGCCCCTTGCGAATGATCTCGGCCCGGCTGGCGGCATCAGCGGTGGCAATGCCGGGCAGGATAACCAGGAACTGCAGGTCTGCGACACGATAATAAGTGTCAAAATCCCGCAGTTGCGAGTGCAGGTAGCGTCCGATGCGGGGCAATATGGAGCGGATGTCTGCATCCGGATCGGTATCGCTCAGGTGGGTATCCAGACCGAGCATGATGATGGACATGTCCGTGCCTTCCCGCTCACTGCGCTGAATTTCCTTATGCAGGTCAGCGGACAGATATTCGCGGCTGGCGGCCTGGGTCAGTTCATCGGTACGGCGCAGTGGCGCCAGCTGGCGGGATTTATACTCGCGCAGGAATACCAGGATTGCAGTCAGCATGATCGTCAGCAAAAAGGCACTGATCATCTGGTGGCGTTCCGGCAGGCCGGCGGACCATTGGGTTGCAATCATCGCCAGCAGGGCACAGGCCAGGGTTGTGACCGTGGCCCAGGGCAGGGGCAGCAGTGCAAAGGCGAGAAGCGGTGCGGCATACAGCCAGTGCACAAGGCTCCACGGACCGGCCCACAGGCTTGCGGCCAACAAGGCCAGGAACGCACCAAGGACCAGTCGGTTAATCGTTGGCCAGGGGGCACGTGAACGATGAGGATGAAAGGCGCTACCGGTAAACACCAGTGCCGTTGCGGCCAGGGCAGTAAGTGCTGTGAGGTGGTCACCGTTTACGGCGGAGAGTATGGCGATGGCAGCCAATACAATGAAGCCGGCTCTCGACAGGCGACTCAACAGGAATTTTTCGGCCATCTGGGCCATAGTATCCATCCTCTCCCGGACATCCGTTTGTGTCAGCATAACGCAGGTAGCATTGAATAGCCTGCGTCCATCGTCTGTCATTCAATGCCGAACAGGCTGTTCGGCAGCGGTATAATAATCGTTTGGGGTGCGTACTTGAAACGGGAAAGGTAAAGTTAGGGCCTTATTTGTGAATTCAGCTATTAACACCGAAGGTAATCGAATGGATATTGCAGCTTACATGGCTGAAGTGGGTCAGCAGGCACGTTCCGCGGCTACTGTTGTGGCGCGCTCGACCACGGCCGTGCGTAACCGGGCCCTGCTGGCAACCGCCGAGGCGCTGGATTCCGCCCGCAGTGAGCTGGCGGAAGCAAATGCGCGGGACCTGTCACAGGGGCATGAGAGCGGGCTTGATGCGGCCATGCTGGATCGCCTTGAACTGACCCCGCAGCGGATCGATACCATGATTGAAGGGTTGAAGCAGGTCGCCTCGTTGCCGGACCCCATTGGTGCGATTACCGATATGACCTACCGCCCTTCGGGCATCCAGGTTGGCAAGATGCGAGTGCCGCTGGGGGTGATTGGCATTATTTATGAGTCCCGCCCCAATGTAACCGTGGAAGCGGCCAGCCTGTGCCTGAAATCGGGAAACGCCACCATTCTTCGTGGCGGATCCGAATCCATCCACTCCAACCAGGCCATTGCCCGATGTCTGGCCAAGGGGCTGGCTGAAGCCGGACTGCCGGAAACCTCGGTGCAGGTGATCAAGACCACCGATCGCGCCGCCGTGGGTGAGCTGATTACCATGCCTGCGTATGTGGATGTCATCGTACCCCGTGGCGGCAAGGGGCTGATTGAGCGTATCAGCCGCGATGCCCGGGTGCCGGTGATCAAGCACCTGGACGGGGTCTGTCACGTATACATTGACAGTCACGCGGACCCGGAAAAGGCCCTGAACGTTGCCGTGAACGCAAAAACCCACCGGTACGGCACCTGCAACACCATGGAAACCCTGCTGGTGGATGCCGAGATCGCCGAAGACATGCTGCCATTGTTGGCGGACGCTTTTGTGGGCAAGGGCGTCGAATTGCGGGGCTGTGAGCGTTCCCGCGCTATTGTGTCTTCCATGGCTGCAGCAACCGAGGCGGACTGGGAAGAGGAATACCTTGCCCCGATTCTGGCGGTCAGAGTGGTGGATGGCCTGGAAGCTGCCATTGCCCATATCAATCGATACAGCTCGCAGCATACTGACAGTATCATTACGGAAAACTATACCCGGGCGCGGCGCTTCATTACCGAAGTGGACTCCAGTTCGGTAATGGTCAACGCCTCTACCCGTTTTGCTGACGGCTTTGAGTATGGTCTGGGTGCCGAAATCGGCATCTCCACCGACAAGATCCATGCCCGCGGGCCCGTCGGGCTGGAGGGGCTGACGTCCCAGAAGTACGTCGTGTTTGGTGACGGCCACATCCGGACCTGATTGCTTATGCATGTCATATACGGCGGAACGTTTGATCCGATTCATCATGGCCACCTCAGGCTCGCGATTGAGCTGAAGGAGCGCCTGGGGGTGTCGGAAGTGTCATTGGTGCCGTGCCATATCCCGCCGCACCGCGGCTCGACGGACGCCAGCAGCGCCCAGCGCCTGGCGCTGCTGCAACTGGCGGTCGCTGACGAGCCCGGGCTGATTGTGGATGATCGCGAGCTGACGCGGTCGGGGGCTTCCTACACCGCTGATACCTTGCGCCAGTTGCGTGAGCAACTGGGGGAGCATGAGCCGCTGGTCATGGTGGTGGGTACGGACGCGTTCGCAGGGTTTGATCGCTGGCGGGAGTGGGAGCGGATTCCACAGCTGGCCCATGTGGTTGTCGTGAAACGCCCGGGGCCTGCGCTGGAACCGCTGGGCGTGCCGGCGAAACTGCTGCAGGAACGCGGGGTCTCAAGCGCCGATCAGCTTCACAGCGCTCCCGGCGGGTACTGTCTGGAGCTGGATCCGCCCCTTCTGGACATATCCGCCACCGGTATCCGTGAAAGAATCCTGTCTGGCCACTCGCCCCGGTATTTGTTGCCGGATCCGGTCTGGCAGGAAATTCGCCGTCTCGGGCTATACAGTGCCTGCCCTGACGAGAACTTTTAATGCTACAATCGCATCTGAACATGACTTTTCGGGTGGCCGCCCTCGCCGCCATCCGTCCAACAGGGTGATTATGCAGGCTGAGCAACTGAAAGATCTGGTGATAGGTGCACTTGGTGAAGTAAAGGCACAGGATGTGAGCGTGATTGATGTTCGGGATCGTACCAGCGTGACGGATTACATGGTGCTGGCGTCGGGAACATCCAATCGTCATTTGAAATCACTGGCGGATTCCGTACTTGCGGAAGCGAAAGAGCAGGGAGTTCGCGCCAGTAATGTGGAAGGCAGCAACGTCAGTGACTGGATTCTCGTGGATCTGGGGGATGTTGTTGTGCATGTGATGATGCCGGCCACCCGCGAATTCTATGATCTTGAGCGTCTGTGGCGCGATGCCCCGGATCTGGGTGTTGCAGGTAGCGAATAACCATGCGATTGCGCCTGATCTGCGTGGGGCAGAAAATGCCCGACTGGGTCAGTCAGGGATACATTGATTACGCCCGCCGAATGCCGCCGGAGCTGCCATTGGAACTGGTAGAAATTCCCATGGCCCATCGGGGCAAGAATCCGGACATTACCCGGCTGATGCAAAAGGAAAGCGATGCGATCCTCGCTGCCGCGGGGCCCAGGGATCGTGTGGTCGCCCTGGAAGTGGGTGGACGCCCCTGGTCGACGGAAAAGCTCGCCAGCCAGTTGGAAAACTGGCAGCAGGACGGGCGTGACGTCAGTTTCCTGGTCGGTGGGCCGGACGGACTTGCAGAGGCCTGTCGACAGCGGGCAGACCAGCTCTGGTCGCTGTCACCCCTGACGCTCCCGCACCCTCTGGTGAGAATCCTGTTGGCTGAGCAGTTGTACCGTGCCTGGTCAATCACCCGCAACCATCCGTATCATCGGGCGTAGGACGCATCATGCCCTGGGGAGAATTCAAAGACGTAGCCGCCGAGCGGCGTCTGTTCCAGAGACGCACGCTGGTTATGGTATGCGTCGTGTTTGTCATGTTGGGGCTACTTGTAGCCAGGATGTACCAGCTCCAGATCGTTGAACACGATGTGTACACTACCCTCTCCGACAAGAACCGGGTCCAGGTCCAGTCGGTTGCACCTCCCCGTGGTCTGGTCTATGACCGCAATGATGAACTGCTGGCCGAAAACCGACCGGTGTTCGGCGTAACCCTGGTGCCCGAGCGTGTTGACGGTATGGAAGATACGCTGGCCAAGCTCGAAGCGCTTCTCGACATTTCCGAAGAGGACGTGGAACGGTTCCAGCGTCGCCTGCGGGAACCCCGTAGACCATTCCAGCCACTTCCCCTGCGCTACGATCTCAATGAAGAAGAAATCGCCAGCCTCGCGGTTCATCGCCATGAGCTGCCAGGCGTGGAAGTGTCTGCGGAGCTTGTCCGGTATTATCCTCACAGTGAGCTGACCGCCCACGCCCTGGGTTTTGTGGGCCGGATCAACCGGGAGGAGCTGCAGCGTATAGATCCGGTTAACTATGCTGGCACCAACTACATCGGCAAATCCGGGATTGAGCGATTCTATGAGGCGCTGCTGCATGGCCAGGTGGGCTACCAGCATGTGGAGACCAACGCCCGGGGCCGAACGCTGAGGGTCCTGGAGCGGCAGAACCCGGTCCCGGGTGAAGACATCCAGTTGCATCTTGATCTCCGGCTACAGCGCCTGGCCCACGAATTGCTGGACGGCCGGCGAGGCGCCATTGTCGCGATTGAGCCGGATACCGGTGGTCTGCTGGCACTCGCCAGTGTCCCCGGCTTTGATACCAATCAGTTTGTAACCGGTATCAGTGTCGAGAACTACCGGGCCCTGAGCACTGATATCGACAAGCCCCTCTTTAACCGTGCGCTGCGGGGGCAATACCCTCCGGGGTCCACCCTGAAACCCATGCTGGCGGTGGCAGCCCTGGACAGTGGTGCAACCACCCGGGACAAGACCATCTGGGATCCCGGTTATTTCCAACTGAACTCCGGCGGGCGTCGCTACCGTGACTGGAAACGTTCAGGTCATGGCTGGGTCGACCTGACCGACGCTGTGGCGGAGTCCTGCGATATCTATTTTTATGAGATCGCCGTTGAGATGGGCGTGGACACCATGTACGAGTACCTTTCCCACTTCGGATTTGGCGAAGACGCGACTCTGGATGTCTCCGGTGCGCTGAGCGGCCTGTTGCCATCCCGTGACTGGAAGCGGGCGGTGAAGAACGAGCCCTGGTATCCAGGGGATTCGGTCAACATGGGGATTGGTCAGGGGTTTATGCTGGCGACTCCGTTGCAACTGGCGACAGCGACTTCTCTGATTGCGAACCGTGGCCGCTGGGTGGAACCGAGACTGCTGAAAAGCATCAAGGGAGATCGCTCCGCCAATGAGTTCCTCCCCCGCGGGGATCATGATCCTCTGACGCTCAAGAATGCGGACGACTGGGAGTTTGTGGTTGATGCCATGGCGGAAGTCATGCACGGAACCAAGGGTACCGCTCGTGGAGCCGCGCGGGGCGCGCCGTATCGCATGGCGGGCAAGACCGGTACGGCGCAGGTGTTCAGTCTGGCTGAAGATGAAGAGTACGAGGAAGAGGACGTGCGTGAGCGTTTGCGTGATCACGCCCTGTTTGTGGGTTTTGCCCCGATTGATGACCCCGAGATCGCCGTTGCGGTGATTGTCGAAAACGGCGGCAGTGGCAGTGGTACCGCCGCGCCAGTGGCGCGGGCAATGTTTGACGCCTGGTTGCTTGGATTCCCCGAGGAAGGTAAGGCGCTGGTGACGGGCACCACCGAGGAGGGAGCTGAATGATGCTGGGTAATAGCCTGCAGTCGTCGCATCACCCGCTGTCCAGGCCGCGGAGCCTGTGGTCTGCGTTTCATATTGACCCTATCCTGCTGGCCCTGCTTTTGCTCCTGATTGGCGGGGGGCTGGTGGTCCTGTACAGCGGTGCCGACCGCAACATCGAAGTCGTCAAGGCCCAGGGGATTCGCATGGGCGTCGCCCTTGTGGTCATGCTGGTGTTTGCCCAGCTGGACCCGGCCGTATTCCGGCGCTGGGCACCCTGGCTGTATCTGGCTGGCCTTGCGGGTCTGGTTGCGGTCCTGCTGGCGGGGGTTGGCGCCAAGGGGGCCCAGCGTTGGCTGGCTATTCCGGGGCTGCCTCGTTTCCAACCGTCGGAATTGATGAAACTTGTGGTGCCGATGATGGCGGCATGGTACCTGTCGCGTCATTTCCTGCCGCCGACGCTGTCGCGAGTGGGAGTTTCCCTGCTGATTGTATTGGCGCCGATGGCCATGATCATTCTCCAGCCGGACCTGGGGACCTCTCTGCTGGTGGGTACCGCCGGTCTGTTTGTGGTGTTTTTTGCCGGTATGAGCTGGCGCCTGATTGCAGCGTTTGTAGCGATGGTCTCGGTGGCCGCGCCACTGATGTGGTTCTTTGTCATGCGGGATTACCAGAAGCAGCGGGTGTTGACTCTGCTGGATCCGCAAAGCGATCCACTTGGTGCGGGCTGGAACATCATCCAGTCGAAAACCGCCATTGGCTCCGGTGGGGTTGACGGCAAGGGCTGGCTGCAGGGCACCCAGTCCCATCTTGAGTTCCTGCCGGAAAGCCACACCGATTTTATCGTTGCGGTGTTGGCTGAGGAGTTCGGTTTCATCGGCATGTTGGTGCTGATGGCTGTCTATCTGTTGATTATTCTTCGGTGCCTCTACATCGCAGCTACAGCCCAGGACTCATTCAGCCGGCTGCTGGCCGGAGCACTGACCATGACATTCTTTATCTACATCTTCGTTAACGTGGGGATGGTCAGCGGGCTGTTGCCGGTTGTGGGCGTTCCGCTGCCCCTTGTCAGCTATGGAGGGACCTCGAGTGTCACCCTGATGGCTGCCTTTGGTGTGTTGATGTCGATTCACACTCACCGACGAATGATCAGCGCCTGACCATGGACAGCGGGTAATGGTCCGCCGCTTGCGCTCCATGGTAATGTAGCCCCGGTTTTCAGCAAGCTGGCGAAGAAGCGGGATCCGGTCTGCCGGGATCCCGGGATTTCTTTTCGGCCATTAACTCACAGGTAAGTAATGACAGCTGTCCGTTTCCCAGGTTTTATCCGCCTCGTGCCCGTCCTGTTCGGGGTGTTCGCGTCTCTCGTCCATGCAGGGGGGTACGAAGCTACGCCGGAAGGCAGGAAGCTGATCGAGGAGATGGTTTCGAAGTATGGTTTTGAACAGGTCAGGGTAGAATCCCTGCTGGCCGACGCAACACGCATCGATAGAATTCTCGAATCCATCAGCCGTCCGGCAGAGAAAACCCTGACCTGGGGGGAGTACCGGCAGATCTTCATCAAGCCGGACAGGATCAAGCGCGGCCTGGCGTTTCTTGAGGAGTATGAAGAAGCCTTCGCCCGGGCGGAATCCCGGTTCGGTGTGCCCGCTCCGATCATTGCGGCCATTATCGGCGTGGAGACCTGGTACGGCAACTACACCGGAAACTACCGTGTCATGGACGCGCTGGCGACCCTGGCCTTCGACTATCCTCCCCGCAGCCGTTTTTTCCGCAGTGAGCTGGTTCAATACCTGCTGATGACGCGGGAACAGGGGTTTGATCCCCTTGCTGTCAAAGGCTCCTATGCCGGCGCCATGGGTTATGGGCAGTTTATTTCCAGCAGTTATCGCAACTTTGCCATCGACTTTGATGATGACGGTATTGCAGACATTCTGACCAATCCGGTAGACGCCATTGGCAGTGTCGCCAATTATTTCGGCAAGCACCACTGGCGCGAAGGTGAGCCAGTTGCAGAGCGCCTGGAAAGTGACCTGCCAGAGGGGTCCCCGCTGTTGACGCGGGAACTCAAACCGCAGCTGACGGTCAGTGATTATCGCGATGCGGGACTGGAACCCAGGCAAGAGGTGGAAGGGGACGCAGCTGCCCGGGCGATCCTGTTACAGGGGGCCAACGGACCGGAGCTATGGCTGACTTACCATAACTTTTACGTGATAACCCGCTACAATCACAGTCATCTGTACGCCCTGGCGGTCAAACAGCTGGCTGATGAACTGGACAAACACAGGAATCCTGACCAGTGGTGATCAATTTTCCGTTTTCGTTGCCGTTCCTGATCGCTGCGGCGCTGGTGTTGTCAGGCTGTGCATCTTCACCCGCACCGGAGAAGGACCATTCCTCCCGGTACACCATTTCACAGGATCGCGCACCCGCTGGTAACTTTGATGTGTCAGATCTTGGGAATGCAACGCCGCGATACGAGGCGCCCCGCTCCGCGGGCAACAAATCTTCCTACACGGTGTGGGGCAAGCAATACACTGTCATGGCCAGTAATGACGGATACGTCGAGCGGGGCATTGCCAGTTGGTACGGCGAAAAGTTCCATGGCCATAAAACCTCCAATGGCGAGGTTTTTGATATGTATGAAATGTCGGCGGCCCATAAAAGCCTGAGAATTCCAGGCTACGCCCGGGTGACTAACCTGGACAACGGCCGTTCGGTGATTGTCCGTGTGAATGATCGGGGGCCCTTCCATGGCGATCGGCTGATTGACTTGTCTTATGCAGCGGCGAAGAAGCTCGGCTATCAGGGCAAAGGCACCGCCCGGGTTGAAGTGGCCGCCATTACGGTCAGGAAAGACGGGACCATGACGCTGGCTGGCCAGCCATACTCTGGCGGCGGGGAAACGGTCCCGGTGGAAGCGGTGGCGGAGCGTTCCGAAACCGATGGCGGCGCGGCGGCACTGTTTGTGCAGTTGGGCTCCTTTAGCAGCCGGAATCCTGCAGAAGCCCTGCTGGGCAAGGTCAAAAGTGTAATCGAGAACCCGATGCGGGTAAGGGAGGTGGATACGGCGTCCGGACGTTTCCATCGTGTGCAGGTAGGCCCCTTTAGCACCCCGGATGAAGCCCGAAAAGCCCAGGCGAGGCTTGAAAACCGGGGATTTGGCCAGACCATACTGCTGACCGATTCCCACTAAAAAAGAATCAATACACTTAACGACGAATGAACGAACCCATGGCGACTAATTCTGTTTTCCGCGCTTTAACCGCAGTTCTGCTTCTGGTGTTGATCCCCCTGGGATCGGCCCACGCCCAGACAGTACTGATTCCCTCGCCTCCGCAAGTGGCGGGCAGCTCCTACATCCTGATGGACCCGCTGAGTGGTAGGGTCATCATGGATGAGAACAGTAACGAACGTCTACCGCCGGCAAGTCTGACCAAGATGATGACCGCCTACATCGTTGAGCGCGAGCTGGACGAAGGCCGTATCTCCTTGTCGGATATGGTTCCGATCAGTGTCAATGCCTGGCGCACGGAAGGCTCGCGCACCTTTGTCCAGGAGGGGACAGAGGTCTCGGTGGAAAACCTGCTCAAGGGCGTGATTATTCAATCGGGAAATGATGCCTCGGTTGCCCTGGCGGAGTTCATTGCCGGCAGTGAAAGTGCATTCGTTGACATCATGAACCAGCAGGCCCAACTGCTGGGCATGCAAGATACCAACTTTGAGAATGCCACCGGCCTGCCATCACCGGACCATTTCTCGACCGCCCACGATCTGGCGCTGCTGGCGATGGCGATCATCAATGATTACCCCGAGAATTACCCGTTGTACGCTGAGAAGCACTTCACTTACAACAACATCCGACAACCCAATCGCAACAGCCTGCTTTGGCGTGATGACAGTGTTGATGGTCTTAAAACCGGGCACACCGAAGAGGCCGGATACTGTCTGGTGGCTTCGGCCAAGCGCAATGGTACCCGGCTGATTGCCGTTGTGATGGGAACCGACAGTACGGCAGCCCGGGCCCAGGAAATCCAGAAGATGCTGAACTATGGCTTCCGGTACTATGAAAGCGAGACGCTGTTTGGCGCCGGTCAGGAATTGATCGAGGCACGGATCTGGGGCGGTCGTGAAGATGAACTGTCGGTTGGTGTCACTGAAGAAGTTAATGTCACCATTCCCCGTGGTTCCCGTGACACACTGGAATCCACTGTGGACCTTGATTCTGTCATTAAAGCACCCATCAAGGTGGGGGATGAGCTTGGCCGTGTACAGGTCAAACTGGGCGATGACGTGATCGTGGACCAGCCGGTACTGGCACTCAGCGACGTGCCCGAGGGCGGGCTGTTCAAGCGCCTGTGGGATGCCATCAAGCTCTTTTTTGTTCAGTTGTTCTAGTGAAAACCACTGACGTCTTCGGGAGTAAGCCGGCATGAGTGAGCCGAAAGCACCTAAAATTGAATTTCCCTGTGACTATGTCATCAAAGTGATTGGCAATTCGGCGCCGGATTTTACCGAATTCGTGGTTGAGGTCGTGGAGCAGCATGCACCAGGCATCACTGATGCTGATGTTTCCGTCAATAAGAGCAGTGGCGGCCGTTTCTCTTCCGTGCAGCTGAAGATAGTGGCCACTGGCGAAGCCCAGCTCAAGGCGTTGTTTGAGGACCTGAAGGCCAGTGGCCGGGTCCATATGGTGCTCTGAGCCAATGTCGCAACTGATTGTACGCTCCCTGGGAGAGCAGCCATACCTGGAAACCTGGGAAGCGATGAAAACCTTCACCGCTGATCGCGATGAATCAGTCGCGGACGAACTCTGGTGCCTTGAGCATCCGAGAGTCTATACCCAGGGCCAGGCAGGCAAGGCTGAACATATCCTGGCGCCCGGGGATATCCCCGTGATTCCGGTGGACAGGGGTGGGCAGGTCACTTATCACGGGCCTGGTCAGCTGGTCATCTACCTGCTGATCAACCTGCCTCGCCACAAGCTGGGAGTGCGGACACTGGTGGATCAGATTGAGCAGGGCATTGTCCGTGTACTGGCGGGCGCGGGGATCGAAGCCGCACCCAGACCCGATGCCCCTGGCGTTTATGTGGGTGACGCGAAAATTGCCTCACTGGGATTGCGGGTCCGCCGTGGTTGCTCGTTCCATGGCCTGGCGCTGAACGTGGACATGGATATGGAGCCGTTCCGCCGTATCAATCCCTGTGGCTATGCCGGTATGGCCATGTGTCAGGTCAGCGACTTTGTTGCCGGTGCAACCGTGGAGGATTTTGCCGTAAAGCTTGCCGACGAACTGGTTGCAGGGCTCGGCCACGACCATGTCGAGTACCGCTCCGGGTGGTAGGGCAACCCGTGCCCGTCTAGTCCGTGAATGCCCCTTCGAACTCGCAGACGGTATTTCGTCCCAGGGTTTTTGCCCGGTAAAGCCCCTCGTCCGCCCGCTGCAACAATCTGTCCACGGACTCGTCATCGCAGATAGTGGCAACGCCAACGCTGATGGTTGCAGCGATGGCCTGGCCTTCAGCTGACACGGATTTGCTGCTGACAGCCTTACGGATCCGGTTGGCGGTCTTTACTGCCTCCTCAGTGCCGGTTTCCGGCAATAACACCAGATATTCCTCTCCTCCCCACCGTGCCAGGGTATCCACTTTCCGGCATTGTTCTTTCAGCGTCGAGGCCACCAGCACGATCATTTCATCACCAATGTGATGGCCGTAGTTGTCGTTAACGCTCTTGAAAAGATCGATATCCATCAGCAGTACCGAGAACACCCGTGAGTTCCGCAGGTAACGCTGGTATTCGTTATCCAGTTGCGACAGCACTTCGCGCCGGTTAGCGAGACCAGTGAGGGCATCGTGCTTGGCGGCATACTCAAAGTCCCGTGCCAGTTTCAGGAGGCCCAGTTTACTGCGCCGCCGGCTTTGATCCAGCACATAGCAGGTGGACATCTCAAAGGCGAGCACGGCAATCATGGTCAAGCGGAAACTGGTGCTGTAGGGCGCATCAAACACCAGGTCGCCAATCGGGCTGAACAGCACGGCCACGGCTGCGAGCCCGCCAGCACAGGCAAACACGCCGACCCGGGACTGGCTGATGTAGAAAATGATCGGGGGGTAGGCAAACAGCCAGATAATCGCGGAGCCATCCTCGACCGCCTGGACTGCCAGATAGGTGAACAGTGCGGTGATGATGGTGATGAAGCCCCGGCGTTGCAGGGTGCTGCTGTGTCTGATCAGGTAAGCAATGCCATTGGCTGCCAGGAGCCCTGCGAATATGACCAGCACCGTTGGCGCGGTGGGGTCTCCCCGCAGGGATGAGCGATACGCGAAGAACACAAGCAGAGGCACGGCGGCAAGTGTCAGCCATCCGATCAGGGTGGGAACGGGAATCTCTCCCTTCACCCGATACTGGGACAGGTCGGTATCCGCGTTGTGTGTGGCTATGTGAGTCATTTTAAGGTCTTGTTGTTCTGGTGTTATTGTTGGGCCTGGAATGCCAGGTCCGCAGATCCATACTAGACGGATTCCTGGCTTCAAAGTGTGTAAAAACGTAAAGAGTTGCAATGAATTCATCACTATACGCCGGAGATCCCGGTTGCATTGGCCGCAAGGCCGGGAAAAGACTGGCGAATCAGTGAGGTTTGAGGCAGGCGCTATCCGTATAATGACCGAAGCAGCCTCAGGGCTGAAATGCAATGAACCGGGCGGATAATTGATGGTATCCAAAAAGCGAGGAACCTCCGTTTCACGTATCAAGACCGGAAGCTTCGAACGCCGTTTGACGCTGACCCGGGCAGGGCTGTTTGCCGGCACCCGGATGGCGTCCCACATGGCAACGAACTGGTTCAGCAGCCGTGACAAGCGGGACCAGCGCCACCGCGCCATGCTGTCCAGTCAGGCCGAGTTTCTGGTGGATGAACTGGGCAAACTGAAGGGCAGTGTGGTCAAAATCGGCCAGGTTATGGCCCTCTACGGTGAGCATTTCCTGCCGGAGGAAGTGACAGAAGCGCTGCACACTCTGGAGGACCAGACAACCTCCCTCGAGTGGTCTGCCATTGAGCGTGTCCTGAAGGATGAGCTGGGCGCCGACCGGCTGGCACAGCTGGATGTCGATCCCGAACCGATCGGGGCAGCGTCACTGGGGCAGGTACACCGTGCGCGGCGCAAAAGCGATGGCCTTGAGCTGGTGCTGAAAGTCCAGTATCCGGGTGTGGCGGATGCGGTGGACAGTGACCTCAATGCAGTGGCCCAACTCCTGAAAATCGCGCGGCTGGTTTCTTTTGGACCGGAATTCAACGACTGGCTGGAAGAAGTCCGGGAAATGATGCACCGGGAAGTGGATTACCGGCTGGAAGCCCGTACGACCGAGAAATTCCGCAAGATGCTGGTTGCCGATCCCAGATTTGTTGTGCCCAGAGTGTTGCAGGAGTTCTCCACTGCCCATGTGATTGCCTCCACCTACGAACACGGCCATTCGGTCAGTTCCGTGGCTGTGCGGGAGCTTTCGCTGGAGCGGCGTTCTGAGCTGGGGATGGCAGCGCTGGAGCTGTTTTTCCGGGAACTGTTTGTCTGGGGCGAAATCCAGACCGACCCCAATTTCGGTAATTACCGCATTCGTATCTCCGGCGAGCAGGGATCCGATCAGGATTACGACCAGATTGTGCTGCTTGATTTTGGCGCGGTGCAGGCCTATTCGTCGTCGTTCCTCGACCCGGTCATTCAGATGATTCGCGCCTCCTATGAAGGGGACTTGCCAGCGGTTATCGAGGGTGGCGTGGAGCTGCGCTTCATGAGCCGTGACTGGCCAGACGATGTGCTCGACAAGTTTGGCGCTGTCTGTATGTCAGTGCTGGAACCCCTGGCCCGCGACCGAAGCCAGTGGCCGGATTATGCTGTGAATGCCGACGGGGAGTATCGCTGGAAACAGAGCGATCTGCCGTCGCGGGTGGCCCGCCAGGCAGCGCGATCGGCCATCAATCGTTATTTCAGGGTGCCGCCCAAGGAATTTGTGTTCCTGAACCGGAAACTGATTGGGGTATACACCTTCATCGCGGTGCTGAACGCGGAGTTTAACGGTGAAGAACTGCTGCGGGCCTACCTTTACGGCGACGGTACCGATTCCGAGGGAACCCCAGCGGTTTCCAGGACCAGCCAGAGTACGAAGCCGTAACGGGCGCCCTTGCCGATCGCAACCAGTACCACGAAGTTGATCCAGGGCACGCGCATCACGCCTCCGATGAGGGTGAGCGCGTCGCCTCCCAGCGGTAGCCAGCCCAATAACAGAGACCACTGACCATAGCGGTTGAATCTGTCCCGCGCTTTCTCGAGCTGCTTCTCTGAAACCGGAAACCAGCGTTTGTCCTTAAAGCGATCCACCTGCCGGCCGATAACCCCATTAACAACGGAGCCCAGAGTGTTCCCCGCGGTTGCCCAGAACCAGAGCCAGCCAAGGGGATAACCCTGGGTTACCATAGCGCCGAGCATGACTTCGGAATACGCCGGGAGCAGGGTGGCTGCGGCAAAGGCCGTCAGGAATAGGGTCAGGTATGCCAAGTTGTTACCTCGTTTTTTACACCGCCATCGAACAGGTTCCATTGCAATGAAAGAGCTTTCGCTACGCTTCAAACTCTACGCCCTGGTTATTACGCTGCTGCTTGTGATGGGGGTCAGTATCGTAGTGACCGCCCAACTGTCGCTGAGTGCCATGGAAGAGCGGATGACCACCGAAACCCGCGATACCGTGCAGGGTATTGTGATGGAGCGCCTCGGTGCAACTGCGGGAAAGTACGGGGAACTGGTCAGCGGCCAGTTTGCGACCGCCTACCGTACGCCGGAAGTGGTTCGCAACGTGATCATTCGCAATATCCAGGCTGACAGCTCCGGCAGGATCAGTCGGGTTGCTTTGCAGGAGACGGTTGGCACGGTGCTGGAGGAACAAAAAAGCCTGAGCTCGGTGTACGCGCAGTTTGAGCCGGATGCGTACGACGGGCAGGACCGATACTTCACTGGCGGTGTGGAAGAGCACAGCAGTGATGAGGGCACCCTGGAAATCTATTTCTATCGCTCGCCTGAGGGCGAGGTGATCTTCAGTCGCACCGGGGATCCCGCCACCAAGTACCTCGACAATCGCAATGAGTTCGGCATTCGTGAAGCGGAATGGTACCTGTGCTCCAGAGACAGCATGCAGCCTTGTATCATGGAGCCCTACGAGTATGAGATCGAGGAAGGCTACTCCGAGCTGATGACCAGTCTGGTGGTGCCGATTCTCGATGGTGGTGAGTTCGCTGGGGTGGTGGGAGTTGATATCAATCTTTCGACGCTCCAGCAAACCATTCGGGAGGTCAGTAATGAGCTGTACAGTGGCAAATCCCGCGTCACGCTGCTGAGTGACCAGGGGCTGATTGCCGCCTCCAGTCACTACGACAGCCACCTTGGCCGCCCGTTGAACGAGGCCTTGCCCGAGTTGGCGGGCGAGTTCGTTGATTTGCACCGGGGGGAGCGGACCTTTGACGATGGCGAGACCCTTGCCGTGTCCTATCCTGTGGAGATTGATCTGCCGGGCACTCAATGGTCCTTGCTGATTGAGCTGCCCCGGGAAGCCGCCCTGGCTGAGGTTTCGGCCATCACCGCCCTGTTGTCCGACGAGGTCGGCGCTACGGCCGCGCGTCAAACCCTGGTGGGCGTTGTGGTATCGGTGCTTGCCATTCTGATTCTGGTGCTGCTGGTTCGCTCTGTTACCCGCCCGCTCAACGAAATCCGCGACCGCATGAAGAATCTGGCCAGTGCCGAGGGGGATCTCACCCGCGAGCTGTCGATTGATACCCACGCCGAGCTGATTGAGCTGGCGGGCGGATTCAACGCATTCCTTGCCCGCCTGAGGGATATGATCAACGACCTCAAGAACGTCAACGGCCAGGTTCGCCAGCAGGCGACCGATGTCGGGGGCATTGCGCGGGAGACGGACGAACAGACCGAGCGCCAGCATCAGGATATTGAGAGCGTGGTGACCGCCATGAACGAGATGTCGGCGGCGGCCGGAGAAGTCGCCGGGTTTGCCGGGGAGGCGGCGGAGAATGCACGCCAGGCTCAGGATGGGGTGCGCTTTACCCAGGATACTCTCACCACGGCGGTGGATGGTGTCAGTGCGCTGTCCGCGGACATGGACCAGGCCAGTACAGCGATTACCCAGGTGGCTACCCGCAGCGACGACATCAATCGCATTCTGGACGTGATTCGCGGCGTTGCCGAGCAGACCAACCTACTGGCCCTGAATGCCGCCATAGAGGCGGCCCGGGCCGGTGAGCAGGGGCGTGGCTTTGCGGTGGTGGCGGATGAGGTGCGCACACTGGCATCCCGTACCCGACAGTCCACGGACGAGATCAGTGAAATGATCGAAGGCCTGCAGAGCGACGTGAATGGCGCGGTGTCAGTGATCCGTTCCGGAGTGGACCGTGCCACAACCGCAGTGGACGGTACCCGCGAGGCGGATCATTCCCTGGCGGCCGTGGTCGAACGCATTGGCACCATCGTGGAGCATGTAACCCAGGTGGCGACAGCGGCCGAGGAGCAGAGTTCGGTCAGCGAGGAGATCAACCGGAACCTGACGAAAATCGGGGATGCCGCCAGTGATCTGCGGGTGCTTGCACAGCGGGTGCGTGGTAGCGGTGACGCCCTGGATGAGCAGGTAGAGGTGCTGGATTCCGAACTGGGGCGTCTGAAAACCTGACGCCGCCACCGGCTTTCCACTGTGGGATCAGGCAGTAACCAGCGTATCGGCTGGTACTATGGTGATCATTCAAACCATCAATTTTATTTTATCCGGTGGCATGACATCATGGCGGCAATAGTTATTCAGGGCGAGACCCCCGCCTGATCGTTTCGGTTAAGGAGTAATGTATGGAGCATGTGACCATCTACGGCCGCTCTTCCTGCGGTTTCTGTGTTCGTGCCAGACAGTTGTGCGAAGTAAAGGGGATTCCCTTTACCTACGTGGATATGATTGAAGAAGGCATGTCCAAGGAGGACATCGCTGACAGGATTGGCCGGCCGGTTTATACCGTGCCCCAGATCCTGGTCGGGCAGGAGTACATTGGCGGCTCGGATGAGTTCGTGCGTTACCTGAGTGCGCGGGAGACCGCGAGAGCGAACTGATCCCTGCGGGAAGAAAAAAGGCGCTTGCGGTTATCCCGCAGGCGCCTTTTTTATTTCCCGGCCAGAGATCAGAGCTGGAAGTCGGTCCTGAGTTTTTTCTCCACCAGCTTGTTCTGAAGCTTTGCCACCCGGGGCAGGCCATTGTCGAACGGCGGGAAGCTTTCGCCGTAGATCAGCGGCTCCAGGTAGTCGCGGCAGTCCTGGGTGATGTGAAAGCCGTCATCCGAAATGTAATGGATGGGCATTTTCTTTTCCTGGTTCGCCACTTCGCTTAGCGGTGCTTCGCCAATGTGCCAACGATACGGTTTGGACTGTTCGCGGACAATCGTCGGCATCAGCGCCTGCTTGCCTGCCACGGCCATTTCAACCGCCGCCTTACCCACCGCGTAGGCCTGCTCAACGTCAGTGGCAGAGGCAATATGGCGGGCGCTGCGCTGCAGGTAATCCGCCACTGCCCAGTGGTACTTATAGCCCAATGCCTGCTTGACCATGTTGGCCAGCGCCGGCGCCACGCCACCGAGCTGGGTGTGGCCAAAGGCGTCCTTGACGCCGGCATCGGCCAGGAAGCGGCCGTCCTCGTACTGGGCACCCTCAGAGGCGACGATGACGCAGTAGCCGTATTCCTTCACGCAGAATTCAACCCGCGCCAGGAATGCATCCCGGTCAAACGGCATCTCCGGGAACAGGATGATGTGGGGCGGCTGGTCTGCGCCCTCGCCGGCCAGTCCCCCAGCAGCGGCAATCCAGCCGGCATGGCGGCCCATGACCTCAAGTATGAAGACCTTGGTGGAGGTTTCGCACATGGATTTGATGTCGAGGCTGGCTTCCAGGGTCGAGGTGGCAATGTACTTCGCCACTGAGCCGAAGCCGGGGCAGCAGTCGGTAAAGGGCAGATCGTTATCCACGGTCTTGGGCACGCCGATACAGGTAATCGGGTAGCCCATTTTCTCGGCCAGCTGGGAGACCTTGTAGGCCGTGTCCTGGGAATCGCCGCCGCCATTATAGAAAAAGTAGCCAATGTCATGGGCCTGGAACACTTCGATCAGGCGCTCGTATTCACGCCTGTTCTCGGAAATGTTCTTGAGCTTGTGACGACAGGAACCGAAAGCCCCACCGGGAGTGTGGATCAGCGCCTGAATGGCCTCGTCGCTTTCCAGGCTGGTATCAATCAGCTCTTCCTTGAGTGCGCCAATGATCCCGTTGCGGCCGGCGTAGACCTTGCCGATGCTTTCCGGGTGTTTGCGGGCGGTCTGGATAACCCCGCAGGCGCTGGCGTTAATGACTGCGGTCACACCGCCGGATTGAGCGTAAAAAGCGTTCTTGGTGGCCATCTCGGGCTGGAGCCTCCTGCTGGTTCAGTGATTGCCGCAGATGATACGCCAAATGCCGGCTTTTTTCATGAGCAGGATTGCGGATAACGAAGCCCTTGACGGTCGGTGATGTATACGGGAGGCTTGGCACGTCCAATTCAAGAGGTCAGACCGGTCATGCACATTCATATTCTGGGAATTTGTGGCACATTCATGGGCAGCCTTGCGGTGTTGGCCCGGGAGCAGGGGCACACGGTAACGGGCTCGGATCAGGGCGTGTATCCACCCATGAGCACCCAACTGGAAGCCCAGGGCATTGGTCTGATGGAAGGGTACCGCGCCGAGAACCTGGAGCCGAAGCCGGATCTGGTGCTGATCGGCAACGCCATGTCCCGCGGCAATCCCGAGGTGGAGGCTGTCCTCAACCGCAATATTGATTACATGTCCGGCCCGGAATGGCTGGCGCGGGAAGTATTGCGCCATCGCTGGGTACTGGCGGTGGCCGGCACCCATGGCAAGACCACCACAACGTCCATGCTGCTGTGGATTCTCGAGCAGGCCGGCTTTGACGCTGGTTACCTGGTCGGGGGGGTGCCGAAGGATTTCCCGGTATCGGCACGCCTCGGTTCCAGTGACTTCTTTGTGATCGAGGCCGATGAATACGACAGCGCGTTTTTCGATAAGCGTTCCAAGTTCGTCCATTACCGGCCCCACACCCTGATCATGAATAACCTGGAATTCGATCACGCCGACATCTTCGACAATGTCGAGGCCATCGAGCGCCAGTTTCACCACCTGGTTCGTACCGTGCCGTCCAACGGTCTGATCATTCGTCCAGCGAACGATGTGCATCTGGATCGCGCCCTGGACATGGGATGCTGGAGCGGGGTGCAAACCACCGCCATTGGCAGTGAAGTACCCTACACCACGGATTGGCGGGCGGAGTTGCTGTCAGAGGACGGCAGCCGTTTCATGGTGGTTCACCACGAGCAGCCAGTGGCCACGGTGAACTGGTCCCAGACCGGCATGCACAACGTTCGCAATGCCCTGGCGGCCATTGCCGCCGCCCGTCATGTGGGCGTCACGCCGGACCACGCCGTTGCTGCCCTGTGCCGCTTTTCCGGGGTGAAGCGGCGCATGGAGTTGTTGGCTGAGATTAACGGCGTCAGCGTCTATGATGACTTTGCCCACCATCCAACTGCCATTGCCACCACCCTGGAGGGGTTGCGCAATAAAGTGGGCGAGGAACCGGTGATCGCCCTGATCGAACCCCGTTCGAACACCATGCAGCAGGGGGTACACCAGCAGGCACTGTTGCCCAGTGCCGTCGCCGCCGACCATGTAATCTGGGCCAATCTGAATCAGCTGGAGTGGCTGCCTGCGCTGGTGAAGAGCTGGAAGGGCGGTGAGGGCGAAACCGTACAACACCATGTGGAAGCCAACGTCGACGCCCTGATTGAACAGACACTGGCGAATGTGAGCGGTCCCTGCCACATTGTGATTATGAGCAATGGCGGTTTCGGTGGTATTCATCAGAAACTGGTTGCCGAACTCGAACGTAGATACCCGTCATGACTGAACCTGCGGCACAACCACGAACCATCAACCTGGCCTTTACCGGTGCCTCTGGCGCCCAGTACGGTCTGCGCCTGTTGCAGTGCCTGGTGGCGGCCGGCTGTAGGGTGAATGTGATGGTCAGCCGTGCCGCCCAGGTGGTGATCGCCACGGAAACCGAGCTCAAGTTGCCGGGCTCCCCGCAGGCGATGCAAGAGGCGCTGGCCGGGTATGCCCACGCGGGCCCCGGGCAATTGCTGGTATTCGGGCGGGAAGACTGGTTCGCGCCACCGGCTTCCGGTTCCGGCGAAAAAGCTCCGCTGGTGGTTTGTCCCTGCAGTACCGGCACCCTGTCAGCACTGGCCACCGGTGCCAGCAACAACCTGATCGAACGGGCCGGAGATGTGGCCCTGAAAGAGCGCCGGCAACTGATTCTGGTGCCCCGCGAAGCGCCATATTCCGAGGTGCACCTGGAGAATATGCTGCGGCTGACCCGCATGGGCGCGGTCATCATGCCGGCCAGCCCCGGGTTCTATCACAGCCCGCAATCGGTGAGTGATCTGGTCGACTTCATTGTCGCTCGCATACTCGATCACCTGGGCCTGCCCCAGGACCTGATGCCGCGCTGGGGCGAGGAGCGCGCCAACGGCAAGCGCGGTGATCAGCGCTAGACGATGGTTTTGGTCAGCCCGATTGATGGTTTTCACCATTGAGCGAAACCGCCTCTGCGCAGAGACTTGGTGAACGATAACCACAACACAGGTCATTCACCGAGGTTTACCATGATTCCACGCAAACTCTTTGACGCCGATCTCGAAGGCTTCCGCGATTCCGTTCGCAAATTCCTGGAGCAGGAAGCGGCGCCCTATCATGAACAATGGGAAAAAGACGGGCAGGTCAGCCGTGAGCTGTGGCTCAAAGCCGGGGAGCTGGGCTTCCTGTGTCCGACCATGCCGGAAGAGTTTGGTGGTGTGGGCGCTGACTTCCGTTACAGCGCCGTGATCATGGAAGAAATTTCCTACGCCGGCCTGTCGGGTATTGGCTGGGGTCTGCATTCCGATATCGTAGCGCCCTACATTCTCAATCACGGTTCACAGGAACAGAAGGAAAAATACCTGCCCAAGCTGGCCACCGGCGAAATGATCGGTGCCATCGCCATGACCGAGCCTGGCGCCGGTTCCGATTTGCAGGGCGTCAAAACCACCGCGATCCAGGATGGCGACCACTACATTCTTAACGGCTCCAAGACCTTTATCACCAACGGTCAGTTGGCGGATCTGGTTATTGTGGTGGCCAAGACCGATCCGAAGGAAGGCGCCAAAGGCACCAGCCTGCTGCTGGTCGAGACCGCATCGGAAGGGTTTGAGAAAGGCCAGAACCTGAACAAGGTGGGCATGAAGGCCCAGGATACCTCGGAACTGTTCTTCCAGGACGTGAAAGTGCCGACGGAAAACCTGTTGGGTTCCATGGAAGGGCAGGGCTTCTTCCAGCTGATGCAGGAACTGCCGGCTGAGCGCCTGCAGGTGGCATTGGCCGCCGTTGCCGCAGCTGAAGCGGCCTGGCAGTGGACTCTGGATTACGTCAAAGAGCGCAAGGCCTTTGGCAAACCGGTGATTGCGTTCCAGAACACCCGCTTCAAGCTGGCGGAAATGAAAGCGGAAATCACCGCAGCACGGGTATTTTGTGATCGCTGCCTGGAGCTGCACCTGGAGAAGAAGCTCGACATCCCCACTGCGGCCATGCTCAAGCAGTGGACCACCGACATCCAGTGTAAGGTGATGGACGAGTGCGTCCAGTTGCACGGCGGCTACGGATACATGTGGGAATACCCGATCGCCCGCGCCTGGGCCGACTCCCGCGTACAGCGCATTTACGCTGGCACCAACGAGATCATGAAGGAAATCGTCGCCCGGTCGTTCTGATCGGGTTGGCTCCGGCGGCCATGCCCCGCCGGAGCCTTCTGTTACCAAACTTTACAAATTGCCAAACCTATCAAGGTTCCTCCCCTCATCATCCCCTACAGTAGCGGCACAACCTCTAACAAGGATAACCGGTTGCTGCCATGAAACGTCTTCTTCCCCTGTCCGTGTCTCTTTTTGCCCTGGCCGTGGCCGGATGTGGCAAGGAATCCGATGAGCGGCCTGTTGATGGTCGTGATTTCGACGGGGTGGGTTACAGTGAACCCGCGCCCTACACCGGAAAAGTGATTGACGGTTACCTGCGTAATGCCAGGGTGTGGCTCGATATTGACGGCGACAGCCAGTACTCGCCGGGGCCACTGACGGTGGAACTGGCGTCTGGCACCACTGTGACTCTGGCATCCGGTGAACCGACTGCGATGTCCGGGGAAGACGGCGCGTTCGCGCTGGAGATTGAGGAGTTGGTGCAGGATTCTGCAGATGCCCCCGATATTGATCCGAGGGACTATCCCCTTTACGCCCTGGCCTTGCCGGGTAAGACGGTGGAGCAATTGCCTGGTGGTGACCGGCCCGTTGACAGCGCCTATATGATGTCGGCGCCGCCGGGTGTCAGGCAGGTTACGCCTTTGACGACGCTGGCGCGGTACCGTGGTCTGGCCGGCGCATCGTCACTGGTGTCGGAGGGTGCAGGTTCGTCCCTGGCGGAAGTGAACCTGCTGACCGATTACATTCGGGCCGGAGATCTGCGCGCTCATGGTTACGCACGGGCGTTTGCACGGTTCATGGCGGGGCAGTTCCCCAAGGCATACAGCGAGGCACTGGCTAAAGACGCTGCCGATGGGACAGAGCGCTTCCTGAGCCCGCGGGCGGCCTATCTGCTGGGGCTGTCACTGGTTCAGAACGCCGCCGGGATTGTCACCGTCGTGGACGACGCCGCCTCCCAGGGAGGTTACGCCAATGTCGACATCGACAGTCTGGCGTTGCCGGAAGTCGATCTGGAGCTGACCGATCCCGTGCTGTTGACGCGTCAGGTGGTCTCGGGCCAGTCGGAATATGGTGACCTGCCTGCTAACCGCTCCTCGCTGTTAACCACGGCGGAACTGTCCTTTGATTACGGTCCCGATGGTCGGTTGATGGCGATAGCGTCAGAAGGGTGCATGGCTCCCTCCATGCCCGAGATTGCGAGGCTGATCAGCGTCGGTGGGCGAATGGCGGATCTGGATGTCCAGTGGTTGCCATCGATCTCCCTGTCCCTGCAAAGCCGGGTGGCTTATGACGATCCCGGGGTGGATGAGCGCCTGAGTTTTGACTGGGCCAATCGCCAGGCCACTTTCGAGACCACCACGCAATGTCAGGATGGTCTGGCGGATGCCTCGGAGTTTGGCGGCCCGCCGGAAATTACCTACAGCTGGGCCATGTCCGATGGCAGGCTGGAACGGCTGACAGCCGATTCCGCTCTTGAAAACCGGAGCCTTGAGCCGGACTACACCAACGGAACCCCGTTGTTCAACGGCTATCGGCTCCTGGTTGATGGTGTGGAGCAGGCGGCCATCAGTCTGGCAGGCGCACCGGGCGAGTGCGCCATTGATGACGGCAGTGAAGGTGCCAGCCATGTGGTTTCTACTCAGCAGGCGTACAGTTACGCCGCTGCAGACGCCCCCGATGGCTTCGCCAGTCTGGCTCTGGAGTTCGATACCCGGGGTGACTATGTCCGGTTGCTGCGATACTCATTTACTGACCCGGGGATGTCCGGGCCAGACCATGTGTCTGCGGAAGACGGGTTCGACTGGATCATGTTCTATCCGCAGGAAGGTATGAGCCATTATGTGGGTGAGCAACCCAACCTGATTGCGGATGCCTACCTCACGGATCATCGATCCACCGCGGACTGTGGCCGGGAATTCGAGGAGGTGCCGTCCGCAGTGTTCGGGCGGGTGAGTTATCAGTACCAGCGGCTCTCGGACTATCTGACGGAGCTGGTGGAATAGCCAAAAGCCCTGAGCGATCAACGGCCGGGTGACTGGATAACCATAAGTGTTTGCTGTGTTTGGGATTCTTTCTTGCCATTTCCTGGGGAAGGAAATGGTGCCGAGGAGAGGACTTGAACCTCCACGGGGTTGCCCCCACTAGCACCTGAAGCTAGCGTGTCTACCAATTTCACCACCTCGGCAGGTGATTCACAGAGTTGCCTACAGTTTATTGAAAACTTGGCGTTTCTGCCAGCGGTGAGGTGTGTCCCTCAACCGATGGCGCGTACTTTAATGATTGCGGAAAAAGCTGTCAAACATTTTTTTCGGTAAATTATCGGGAAATTAATTGCTTTATTTTGCTGACGGTTAGGCAGGCTGGTCGAACCGGCGTTATACTCCTGAGCACATGCAATATGACCGCGTTATTTAAAGGCGGACAGGACAAGGATCCGAATGGTTTCAAGAAATAAGACGGACAGAGATCCGCACGCCAGTCGTGAGGCGGAAAAATACGACAACCCTATCCAGAGCCGGGAGTTCATTCTTGAGCATCTGAAAGAGCGTGGCGCCCCGGCGACCCACGAAACCCTCTGCCAGGAACTCGGACAGAATTCCCCGGAAGGTATCGAGGCATTGCGGCGCAGACTGATCGCCATGTGCCGTGACGGCCAGATGATCTGTAACCGTCGGGGTGCTTATTTGCCCATCGAAGAAGCCGACCTGGTCTCGGGCCGGGTGATAGGGCACAAGGATGGTTTCGGTTTTCTGGTCCCGGACGATGGCGGCAGTGACCTGTTCCTGACCGCACGCCAGATGCGCCAGGTATTTCATGGTGATCGGGTTGCCGCCCGGGTGGACCGTGTTGATGACAAAGGCCGCCGCGAGGGGGTCATTGTCGAGGTGCTGGAACACAAGACCAACCAGACCGTTGGCCGCTTTTTCCAGGAGAGCGGGATCAGCTTTGTGGTTCCGGAAAACGCCCGTATCAACCACGAGGTATTGGTGCCCCAGGAGAATTGTGGCGAGGCCCGGCACGGTCAGTATGTGGTTGTGGACATTGTTCGCCAGCCGACCGTTCGTACCCAGCCGCTTGGCAAGGTGGTGGAGATCCTGGGCGAACACATGGCGCCCGGCATGGAGATCGACGTTGCCATTCGCTCCTATGATATTCCCCACAGCTGGCCGCCCGCCGTCGGCGAACAGGCGGCGAAGATTTCCGAAGAGGTCGAAGAAAAAGACAAGGCCAACCGGGTGGATATCCGCAATCTGCGCCTGGTGACGATTGATGATGAAACCGCGCGGGACTTTGATGACGCAGTCTACTGCGAGCCGCGCCCGCGTGGCGGTTATCGCCTGCTGGTGGCGATTGCTGACGTGTCCCATTATGTCCGCCCGGGAACGCCGCTGGACGACGAGGCCGTCAATCGCAGCACGTCGGTTTACTTCCCGGACCATGTGGTGCCGATGCTGCCGGAGAAACTCTCCAACGGGCTGTGCTCCCTGAACCCCGGGGTTGACCGGCTGTGCATGGTGGCGGATATGACCATCAGTGCGGCGGGCAATATCAGCAGTTACAGCTTCTATCAGGCGGTGATGTACAGCCATGCTCGGCTGACCTACAACAAGGTCAGTTCCATGCTGGAACACCCGGACTCGGAGCAGGGCTACAAGCTGTGTGAGCAGTACGCCCATGTGCTGCCGCAGCTGCACAATCTGTATGGTCTGTACCAGCTGCTGCGGAAAGCGCGCACCGAGCGCGGCGCGATTGATTTTGAAACCACCGAAACCAAAATCGTATTCGATGCCGAGCGCAAGATTGAAGAAATCGTGCCGGTGCAACGCAACGAAGCCCACAAGATCATCGAGGAATGCATGCTGTGCGCGAACGTTGCCACTGCTCGTTTCCTCAAGAAATACAAGCTGCCGGCGCTGTACCGGGTTCATGATGGCCCCTCGGAAGAGCGCCTGAATGCAGTCCGGTTGTTCCTTGGCGAGCTAGGCCTTCAGCTCGGTGGCGGCGATAGCCCGACCTCGGCGGATTACCAGGAGTTGTTGTCTCATATTTCTGACCGCTCGGATGCGAATGTGATCCAGACCGTGATGTTGCGGTCACTGAGCCAGGCGGTTTACAGCCCGGAAGAGGGCGGCCATTTTGGTCTTGGCTTTGCCGGTTATGCCCATTTCACGTCGCCCATTCGCCGCTATCCGGACTTGATCGCGCACCGGGCCATCAAGTCCATTATCCACGGTGAAAACCCGGCAAAAGATGTCGTAAAGCCGCCCAGGCGTGACCCGGAGCTGGCGGAATATCCCTACGACTTTGCCAGCATGGAGCGACTTGGCGAGCATACCTCCATGGCCGAGCGGCGTGCCGATGACGCTACCCGCGATGTCATGGCCTGGCTCAAGTGCGAATACCTCAGTGACCACGTTGGCGAAGAGTTCGACGGGGTTATTGCCGCGGTAGTGCCGTTTGGCTTCTTTGTGGAATTGTCCGGCGTTTACATCGAGGGGCTGGTCCATGTGTCTACCCTCAGTGGTGACTTTTTCCACCATGATGCGGCCAAGCACCGCCTGATCGGTGAGCGTACCGCCCAGAGTTTCCGCCTTGGCGACGAGGTGCGGGTCAAGGTGGTTCGAGTTGGTATGGAAGATCGCAAAATAGACCTTGAACTGATCAGTGAGCCCCGCCATCGGCAGGCCGACCGGGATGCGCTGGACGTGACCCGCAAGGAACCTCGCGGCAAGGCGAAAGGTCGAGGTAAGGGCGGGGCGAAGGGCGCGCCCAAGGGTGCGGCAAGGGGTGGCAAGTCCAGATCCACGCCCCGTTCCGAGGCCAGTGAAAAGCCCGCAGCTAAAAAGCGTCCCGCCAAAGCCGCAGGTGACAAGCCCAAGGGCAAGCCAGCTGCAAAGGAGCAGGGTTCTGGCAATGAGCCAATGTCCGCGCGGGATGAGCTGGTGGCGCAGGCTGCCAAGCTGGCCCTTGGCAAGGACAAGAAACGGAAATCCCGCAAGTCAGGAAAATAACCAGTGTCCGGAGAATTCATATTTGGTTGGCACGTGGTTGAGGCCGTCCTCAAGCGCGAGCCGGAACGGCTGCAACAGGTCTGGATACAGACGGGGCGTCAGGACAAACGGGTAAAAGGCATCACTTCTGCCCTTGATGATCTCGGTGTTCGCTGGAGCGTTGTGCACCGGAAGGAGCTGGATGGGAAAGTGTCCGGTGTCCACCAGGGGGTTGTGGCAGCGGTGTCTGAAAGCCGGGAATGGGGCGAAGACGACTTGATGGCTATGCTCGCCGGGTCCGACAAGCCGCCGTTTCTTCTGGTGCTGGATGGCGTGACCGATCCTCATAACCTGGGGGCCTGCATGCGAACGGCGGATGCCGTTGGCGTGCAGGCGGTGATTGTTCCCAAGGACAAGTCAGCAACCCTGACGCCGGTGGCCCGCAAGGTCGCCTGTGGCGCAGCGGAAACCGTACCCTTCGTGCGGGTGACCAATCTGGCGCGATGCCTGCGAACCCTTAAGGATGAGGGGGTGTGGCTAATCGGCACCGCAGGAGAAGCGGACAGCACACTGTACCAGGCAAACTTTACCGGTTCCGTGGCCCTGGTCATGGGGGCTGAGGGCAAGGGCATGCGGCGCCTGACCCGGGAACACTGCGATGCCCTGATCAACATTCCGATGCAGGGGCACGTGGACAGCCTGAATGTGTCCGTGGCGACAGGCGTCTGTCTGTACGAAGCGCTGCGTCAGAGGCTTGCATAGAGTGTCCGACACGCCTAGAATACGGCACCCCTTTTTATAGGGGCGGTGTTGTATTGTCTGAATTCCGGGCAGCAACATGACGCTTTTGATCAGGCCTTTCTGTAATGCCTCATTGAAAAAGCAAAAGAAACCGGCAGCGAGACTGCCACCTCCTTGCTTTCATATTTGATGGCCGCGGGTGCTTTGTTTGATTTGCCCGCCCATCAAGGGGAAGCTGTTTAAACCGTAGGGAGAACTCATGCGTCACTACGAAATCGTATTTATGGTACACCCGGATCAGAGCGAGCAGGTGCCCGCGATGATCGAGCGTTATACCAACGTCATCACTGAAGATGGCGGCAAGGTACATCGCCTGGAAGATTGGGGCCGTCGTCACATGGCTTACCCGATCAACAAGATCCACAAGGCTCATTACGTGCTGATGAACGCTGAATGTTCACAGGCCGCTATGGACGAGCTGACCCACAACTTCCGGTTTAACGATGCCATCATCCGTGACCTGATTCTGCGTCGCGATGAGGCTGTTACCGATCTGTCTCCGATGAAAGCTGCTGAGTCCCGTGAGGACCGTCGTTCTGGTGGAGATGAGCGTCCGGCGCGTCGTCCGGCCGAATCTGAAGAGCGTCAGGAAGAGCGTCAGAAGGCTGAGACCCAGGACGAAGAAGAGTAATTAACCGGAGTTGAGGAGTTAAGTTATGGCTCGTTTTTTCAGACGTCGTAAGTTCTGCCGCTTCACGGCAGAAGGTGTTAAAGAGATCGATTACAAGGATCTGGACACCCTGAAAGGTTATGTCACAGAAACCGGCAAGATCGTGCCCAGCCGCATCACCGGCACCAAAGCACGTTATCAGCGTCAGCTGGCTACCGCTATCAAGCGTGCCCGCTACCTGGCACTGCTGCCGTACTCGGACAGCCACGATAACTAATTAACAGATAAACAGGACTTGGGACCATGCGTGCACTGGCACAGTTTGTAATGCGCGGTCCCCTGCAGGCAGGCGGGGTTGCGGCAGTCGCTACTGCGATACCCCTGCTGTTCTGGGTTGGAGCTGCCGTTATTGGCCTGGTGATTCTCAGGCTGGGTATCGGTCAGGGGCTGAATGTCGGCCTCTGGGCATTGCTTCCGGCACTTGGCTGGAGCTGGTTCGGACAGGATCCGACGGCGCTGGCGGTCATGCTCGAAGTGATGTTGATGGCTTCCATCCTCAGGCTGTCCCTGTCATGGGAAAGAGCCCTCCTTGGGGGGAGCTTTCTGGCGATTATCACGGGGCTGATGTTGCCCGTGATATACCCGGAGTTACTGGACGATCTGGTCCGCACCGGGGTCAGTTTTTACGAACAATACAATGCCGAGGTGGCCCGCAGTCTGGGCGATGAGCTGGAGACAGTGATTCGGGACACCATGAGTGCCAGCATGGCCGGTACTTACCTGGTAACAGGTGTGGCAATGACCATGTTGGCAAGATCCTGGCAGGCCGGGCTTTATAACCCCGGCGGGTTCCGGAAAGAGTTTCATGCTTTCCGGCTGTCACCGGTGGTCGCCGTACTGTGTGCGGTCACCATGGTGGTGGGGCCCTTTCTGGGGCTGAACGCCATGCTGTTGGGATGGGCTGGGGGCATGCCGCTGCTTGTTGCGGGCCTGGCGCTTGTTCATGGTCTGGTTGGTCGTAAAAATCTGAGTGGGCAGTGGCTGGTGTTGTTTTACATAGCACTGGTGCTAACGGCCCCAAGCCTGATGATTCTGTTAGTGTTTCTGGCGTTTGTGGATAGCTGGCTGGATATCCGGGGGCGAATCAAGCCCGCCGGGCCGGCTGAATAAAGCACGAAGAGGTTAACGAGATGGAAGTTATTCTGCTCGAGAAAGTAGCAAACCTTGGTTCACTCGGTGACAAGGTCAAGGTAAAGGCCGGTTACGGTCGTAATTTTCTGCTGCCATACGGCAAAGCTGTTGCAGCCACTGCTGAAAACCTGAAGGCCTTTGAAGAGCGCCGTGCAGAGCTGGAAAAAGTCGCCGCTGAAAAGCTGGCAACTGCCCAGACCCGTGCCGAAGCTCTGGAAGGCGCTTCCGTCACCATCACCTCCAAGGCTGGTGAAGAAGGCAAGCTGTTCGGTTCTATCGGTGTGCGCGACATTGCTGATGCCGTGACTGCCAGCGGTACCGAAGTCGAGAAGAGCGAAGTTCGTCTGCCCGAAGGTCCGCTGCGCGTGACCGGCGAGTACGACATTGAGCTGCAGCTGCACTCTGACGTTACCGTTGTCATCAAGCTGGTCGTTGTCGCCGAGTAATCGGCGATCAGGGCTTGGCAGTCCGGCGTTACCGCCAGGCTGTTGATCCTGCCAGTGGCAATGTGGGTGTCTCCGGATAGTTCGGGGCGCCCGCTGTACAGGCCCGGTTCCGCGAAAGCGGTTCCGGGCCTGTTGCTTTCTGGTATGCTCTCGGGAGCTCTCCCATCGAGGATGCAAACCGCTTAAACTGTCGCTGAAATGATCCTTAACTGAAGATGTGTTCATGGCCAATCCTAATCTCAAGCCCGCAAAAACAGACATAGACACCAGCCGCATCAAAGTGCCGCCACACTCGGTCGAAGCCGAACAGGCCGTGTTGGGTGGTTTGATGCTGGATAATCGCCGGTTTGACGAGATCAGTGAGGTGATTTCCGCCGCTGATTTCTATCGCCAGGACCATCGCCTGATTTTCGCGGCGGCGGAGCGCCTTGCCAGCGAGAGCGAACCGCTGGACGTGGTCACCCTGGCAGAGTTCCTGGAGCGTGCAGGCGATATTGAAGATGCCGGTGGGTTGTCCTACCTGGCCGAAATGGCGGAAAAAACGCCCGGAGCGGCCAACATTCGTGCCTATGCTGATATCGTCAAAGAGCGGGCGATCTTACGCAGCCTTGTTGAGGTTTCGGGGCAGATTGCGGATTCCGCTTTCAATCCGCTGGGACGGACCAGTGCGGAAGTTTTGGATGAGGCTGAGCGAAGCGTATTTAAAATTGCCGAATCCCGTGCCAAAGAAGGTTCTGGCCCGCAGGCGATCAACCCCATTCTGACCAAGGCTTTGAGCAGAATTGAGGAGTTGTTCGAGTCGGGCGAGCAGACGACCGGTTTGACCACCGGTTTCCGGGATCTGGATGAACAGACCTCCGGTATGCAACCGGCGGACCTGATCATCGTTGCGGGGCGTCCGTCCATGGGTAAGACCACCTTCGCCATGAACATTGTGGAAAACGCCCTGATAAGCACCGGCACGCCGGTTCTGGTGTTCAGTATGGAAATGCCGGCGGATGCGCTCGCCATGCGTATGCTGTCTTCGCTCGGGCGGATCGACCAGACCAAGGTGCGAGGCGGCAAGCTGGAGGAAGACGACTGGCCACGGCTGACTTCCGCCGTCAGCCTGCTGAAAGACAAGCCGCTCTATATCGATGACACTCCCGGACTGAGCCCCACTGAAATGCGCTCCCGTGCCCGCCGCATTGCCCGTGAGAACGATGGCAAGATCGGCCTGATCATGGTGGATTACCTTCAGTTGATGCGGGTGCCGGGTAACACCGAGGGCCGGACGGCGGAAATCTCCGAAATCTCCCGCTCGCTGAAAGGTATTGCCAAAGAGCTGAGTTGCCCGGTGGTGGCGCTGTCACAGCTGAACCGTAGTCTGGAACAGCGCCCCAACAAGCGCCCGGTCAACTCGGACCTGCGGGAATCCGGCGCGATCGAGCAGGACGCCGACGTCATCATGTTTGTATACCGGGATGAGGTCTACAACGAAGACACCCCGGACAAGGGCATTGCCGAGATTATCATCGGTAAGCAGCGTAACGGTCCTATCGGCACCATTCGCCTGGCGTTTATCGGCAAATACACCAAGTTCGAAGATCTGGCCCATGGGGATTATGGCGATTACGGTGGTGAGTACTGATGCCGAGAAGTACCATCGCCCGCGTTGACCTGGAGGCACTGCGCCATAATTATCGATTAGCCTGTGAGCGCGCAGGTTCCGCCCGGGCCATGGCGGTGATCAAGGCCGATGGATACGGCCATGGTATCCGCCAGGTTGCCAGGGCGCTGGCCGGGGAGGCGCCCAGGTATGGGGTTGCCTGCCTTGAAGAAGCGCTGGCCGTTCGGGATGAAGGACTTACCCATCCGGTGATAATGCTTCAGGGTACCCATGCGCCGGAGGATGTCGCCCTGTGTGCCCATCAGCGCTTCCAGCCGGTCATGCACAGTGATTACCAACTGGCGTGGCTGAGGGAGGCTGAATCCCCCCCGGATTTCTGGCTGAAAGTGAATACCGGGATGAACCGACTGGGGTTCCCGGCGGATGATCTGGCGGGAAGGGTGGAGCAATTGTTGTCATCACCGGTCACGAAGTCCGCGTTGCAGGGGTTTGTCACCCATTTCGCTTGTGCCGATGACCATGACAGCAGCTTTACCCGGGAGCAAACGCAGCGTTTCAAGGCAGCGGTTTCACCCTGGCCGGATCTTGAAAGAAGCGTTGGTAATTCCGCCGCGCATTTTTTGCCGGAACAGGAACTGTTCGAGTGGAGCCGCCCGGGCATCATGCTCTATGGCGCCTCTCCGGTTATTGGTGTGACGGGGCCGGAACTGGGCCTGAAAGCGGCGATGACACTGGAAGCTCCGTTGATTGCCAGGCGCGTGCTCAAGGCGGGTGACAGTGTCGGTTATGGTTCCTCCTGGGTGGCGGACAAAGAGACGCCGATGGGAATAGTCGCTGTGGGGTATGGTGACGGTTACCCTCGCCATGCGGGCACGGGGACGCCAGCAGCGGTCAACGGTAAACGTATCCGTCTGATTGGCCGGGTTTCCATGGATATGCTGGCAGTGGACCTGTCGGAGGCGCCAGAGGCTCAGGCCGGGGATCGGGTAGAGTTATGGGGCAATCAGGTCGGCGTGGATGAAGTGGCGGGCCACGCCGGTACCATTGCCTATGAGTTGCTGACAGGGGTAACAGCCCGGGTGCCCAGGCTGTACCGGTAAGCTGGCAGACGAACTCAGGCGGCAGCTTCTGGCTCGTGGATGATTTCCTCGACGAAGTCCAGAATGGAGTACAGGCTGCGATCGTCGAGTTTTTTCAGCACCTTGTGAATCACCATCTTGCTGCCCTTGAGCATGCTGCCGATACCCATTTTGGCCATGCTCATCATCATGTTGCCGGCGTTGAGACGGCGCAGGGGTTCAAGGAAGAAGAAGTCGAGTCCTTCTTCGGTCATTTCCACGATCAGGTTGTAAAGCCTGTCGATGGCTTCCTTGTCGGCCTTGCCGCGCCCCCGCAGTTCTTCAACGGTGAGCAGAGCGCGGGTGCGCAGTTCATCGGGGATGGGGGCTACAATGTGGCTCTGTTGTTTCAGCATGTCGGATCCTGTTGTTGTATGCTCTTCAGGTTCTAATGGGTCAGTTGCGTAGTATTGTAAGTTGGTCACCGGTGGTGCCATTGGCTTGATCGTTATCGGGTGACCGTCACATTAGTGATATTTCGGGAGGCGTGGGACGCTTGTGCATGTTGTTGTAGTTCATGATTACGGATCGCTGGGGCGGGTTTTGCTGGAACGGTTGCGGGATACACCGCTCCACGTCAGCCCACTGCTGGTCAGTGATCCGGACAAGGCGGACCTGTCTGCCCTCGAAGAGTGGATTCCGGAGGATACGGACCTGATCGTCAATGCCCTGTGGCTGACGGATCCCGAAGCCGCGGAACGGGATCCCGAGGGTATTCACAAGGCGGCCTTTTCCCTGCCTATAGCCCTGGCGGAGTTTGCCGGTGAACGCAATATGGCGTTGTTGCAGCTGTCTTCCTGTTACGTTTTTGATGGCCGCAAGCAAAGCGCCTACATATCTTCAAATCCGGGGCATCCCTGCAATGAGCTCGGTAACTGGCAGTGGGAGTGCGAGCAGGCCCTGAGAACCCTGCTGCCCCGCCATATCATCCTGCGTACCGGCTGGAGCCTCGGGCGTTTCATTCGCAAGGTGCAACAGGGAACCGCTCCGGGGGATACCTTGCGGCTACCGGGGCGGTGTCGGGGGCAGCCGGTGACGGTGCGGGATCTGGCCCGGGTCATGAAAGCGGTGATCCTGCAGATTGATTGCGGCGCAGAAGTGTGGGGAACCTATCAGTACGCTGGCGCCGAGGAAATTTCCCTCTATGAGCTGGGGCTGGCAATTGCCGGTCTGCCGGGCATTCCGGCGGGTATCCGGGTGGTGGACGACACCCCGGAGTGGGCCACATGGGAGCCCGCCAACGCCACTCTGATCTGCACGAAAATCCGCAATACGTTTGGCATCAAGCAGCTACCCTGGCGCTCCGGATTGTCTGATGAACTGGAAGCCTTGTCATTGTCCAATGGCCGGCAGCCAACGGATACGCCCGCCCACTGAGGGGCAGTCAGGACAGTGGTATTCCCTGTCGGGGCTCAGCAGCCCTGACGGGAGAACTCCGGAATAACCTTTCTTACCGCTTCAATATCCAGAATCTCCACGTCGCGGCCACGGGTCCTGATCAGGCCCTGGTTCTGAAATCGGGTAAAAACCCGGCTCACGGTTTCTACCGCAAGGCCCAGGAAATTCGCAATATCATTGCGCGCCATGGGCATGCTGAATGTCGTGGGGGACATGCGCCGGCGCTGGAAACGACTGGACAGGGAGAGCAGAAAAGCGGCGATGCGTTCCTCGGCGGTGTTCTTGCTCAGCAGCATGACCAGTTGATGGCTGTTGCGGATCTCCTGGCTCATCAGTTGGTACATGTGATGCTGAAGCTCGGGCATGGCGCCGGTCAGCTCTTCCAGCTTCTCTACCGGGAATTTGCACACACTGGTGCGCTCCAGTGCTTTTGCGGTGCAGGCGTAGCGTTTGCCACTCATACTGTCCAGCCCCACCAGCTCTCCAGGCAGGAAGAAGCCGGTAACCTGTTCCTGGCCGCTCTCGGTGATGATTGAGGTTTTCACGGCGCCGCTACGCACGGCAAAGCATGAGCGAAAGGGGGTGTCCTGGTCGAAGATGTGTTCGCCGCGATTGAAGATGCGGCCCTGCTCCACAATGTCTTCCAGTCGATCGAGCTCATTGTCCTCGATGGCAAGGGGAAGGCACAGGTTACTGAGGCCGCAGTTGTGGCAGGAGGCCTTGAGTGCGGGAGCGAGTTTAATATTCATTGCTCTGGCCATGGCGGAGGAGCGGTCCATATTGAGTCATGTCAAGTATGTACCCTAATACGGAAAACCTGCCGTGCCAATGATGAAACACCGGATCGCAGATAAAAGTCGGCGAGCGGAGAGCCATCACGGTGAGAGGCTCTCCGCCAGGGGATTACACCTTCTGGAATATCAGTGATGCGTTGGTGCCGCCAAAGCCGAAGCTGTTGGACATAACCGTGTTCAGCTCGGCGTCCTGAGCTTTCGGCCCGACAACGGGCATATCACTGATTTTCTCATCCGGGTTGTTGAGATTGGCAGTGCCGGCAATGAAACCGTTCTGGAGCATCAGCAGGGAATAAATCGCCTCATGCACGCCGGAAGCGCCCAGGGAATGGCCAGACAGGGATTTGGTGGATGAAATCCGCGGAACCCGGTCACCAAAGACGTTGCGAACCGCGCCCAGCTCAGCGACGTCGCCCACCGGCGTACTGGTGCCATGGGCGTTAATATAATCCACCGGTGAATCAATGGTCGCCAGGGCCTGCTTCATGCAGCGCATGGCGCCTTCGCCGGAAGGCGCGACCATATCGTGCCCGTCGGATGTGGCGCCGTAACCGGTCAGCTCAGCAATGATTGTCGCGCCGCGCTTGCGGGCGTGCTCCAGTTCTTCCATCACCAGCATACCGCCGCCACCGGCGATTACGAAGCCATCCCGGCCGCTATCAAACGGGCGGGAAGCCGTTTCCGGGGCATCATTGTATTTGGTGGACAGCGCGCCCATGGCATCAAACAGCATGGTCAGGCTCCAGTCCTCTTCCTCGCCGCCGCCGGCGAACACGATATCCTGCTTGCCGGACTGGATCTGCTCCATCGCGTGGCCAATGCAGTGGGCGCTGGTGGCGCAGGCGGAGGACATGGAGTAGTTAACCCCCCGGATCTTGAAGGCAGTGGCCAGGCAGGCGGAGACTGTGCTGGTCATGATGCGCGGAACCATATAGGGCCCGATGCGCTTGACGCCTTTCTCCCGCATCAGGTCCACTGCCTCGACCTGACTGGCGCTGGAAGCCCCGCCGGAGCCGGCAATCAGGCCGGTGCGATCGTTGGAAACCAGGTCTTCGGTCAGCCCAGCGGATTCCACCGCCTGCTGCATGGCCAGATAACTGTACATGGCGGACTGGCCCATGAAACGGCGCAGTTTGCGATCAATCACACTGGTATCCACATCCACCGAACCGCAAATCTGGCTGCGGAACCCCAGCTCCTTGTAGGTGTCGCTGAAGCGAATGCCGGATTTGCCGTTTTTCAGGCTGTCCAGTACCGCATCGGCGGAGTTACCCAGGCACGAAACAATGCCCATACCGGTGACGACAACGCGTCTCATACTTTCCTCCTCAGGAGCCCTCCGGCGTGCCGGCAGGTGCTCTGTTCGTTCACTGATCTTACCTGACAGTTTAGGCGCTTTGTCGCGCGGGTGATATTTGACCTTGGTAAGGGGCGCTGCAGACGGGACATCCGATAGCTGTTACGTACAAGGCGGGGCAGGTTGGTCCTGATAACATGACACTTATCAATTACAACAAGAGGATATTTCTGTGCGTAGCTTGTCCCGGTTTCTTCATGATTACGGCGATAGCCACCAGAACCCCGTTAACCAGTGGGTCCATATTGTCTGTGTGCCTGCCATCATGATCTCAACGCTTGGTCTGTTCTGGTTGATACCGGTGGGCCATTGGCTGGGTTTGTCTGGTGCAGCGGCTGAGTGGGTTAATGGCGCCACCATATTGGCGGTGCTGTCGGGCATCGTGTATCTGCGACTGTCCGTGTGGGTGTTTGTGCTGATGGCCGCATGGTTTGCGTTGTCGGCCTGGATTATCCAGAGCGTGATTGCCAGCGGCTGGTCATTGTTCTGGACCAGTCTTGTGGTCTGGGTCCTGGCCTGGGTGGTGCAGGTGTGGGGCCACAAGGTAGAGGGCAAAAAGCCGTCTTTTGTTGAGGATCTGGTCTTTCTGCTGATTGGTCCCATTTTTGTGAGCATCGAGTTTGCCGCCAAACTGGGCATTCCGGTACCCCATGCCCAGGGCTCAGATTCCACCAGTAAACCCGCCCAGGGTCACTGATACGCACTGATTGGGGTATGCTTGATAGCAGAATCCTGATCCGGTGCATTCTATGACGTGTAATTCCGCGGGGCGCCCGCCCGCATCCGGCAGCCCCCAGGGCACCCTGTTTCTGTGGTCGGACCATTGGCAGGTGGTCGGGCGGCTGATGCCCAACCGGCCCCATCGACACATCAGCGCATCGCTGTTGGTGGGGCTGGATCAGGCATTTCAGCTGCAGGTGGACGGCCATTGGCGCCGTACCCGGGCCGCCATTGTGTCACCCGATGTCATTCAGGCACTCGATCCTGGTCATACCCGTATGTGGATTGTCCAGATGGATCCCGACAGCCGTCACTGGCGCGCCCTGCGCCATCTGGTTGGTGATTCAGGTTCCGCTGACCTGAACCTGGATCGCCTTGACGTACCATCCGTTCAGGAGTTGGACTGCGAAGCAGTGGAACGCTGTCTGGAGGGTTTGTTGACCATCGCCGGACGTCCGGCGGAACCACTGGACGAGCGGGTATCACGGGTCTGTGGCATCCTGCGAAGGGAGCTGCCGGAGAAGTTGGACGTCAGCCTGCTGGCCGGGTACGTCGGACTATCCGCGTCGCGGCTGAGCCACCTGTTTCGTCAGCAGACCGGGGTGCCGCTGCGTCGTTTTCTGCTGCACCTGAAAATGAACCGGGCGCTGGCCTTCTGGGAGCCGGGCAAGTCGGTGTCGCGGCTGGCAACAGAAGCCGGATTCTATGATCAGCCGCACCTGGTCAGAACCGCGCGGGAAATGTTCGATGCCTTGCCTTCGGAATACGTCACCACCGGCTGGTTCCGGGTGTGCCGGTGCCCATCAACCTGATTGATCGGCTTCTTTGGCCAGCCTCGCGGCCTCGGCTTCCCGGGCTTCCTGCTCAATCATCTCCGGTGTCTCCAGCGAGATACGCCCCAGGGTGCCCGCGCGCAGCTCATTCAGCAGAACCTCGGACACCTTGTGTAGATCCGGGATGCCTCCCCGCGCAAAGAACCGGCGCTTGGCCGCAATGGCGTCCATCAGCGCCAGGCCATCAACCGGAAGGTCTTCAAAGCCGTAGCGTTTCTTGATCAGCTCAGGATACGCCTGCAGCAGGTAATCCGCCTCAAACAGGGCCACGTCTTCAAAATCAATCACCGCACTGCGGATGGCGCCGGTAATCGCGAGACGATAGCCACAGGCTTCCGGCGACAGCTTGGGCCAGAGGAAGCCCGGGGTGTCGTACAGAAGGATGTTGTCAGGCAGCTTGATGGCCTGCTGGGCGCGGGTCACCGCCGGTTCGTTACCGGTCTTCGCCGCCGGGCGTCCGGCCAGGGTATTGATCAGGGTAGACTTCCCCACGTTGGGAATGCCGAGGATCATCACCCGCAGCGCACTTTTCTGCCGGTCGTGGCCCGGTGTCATTGCGGCAGCGAGTTTGAGGATATCCATGGCCTCGCCGCGCTGGTTGTGGGTGAGGGTGATGGCGCGCACCCCCCGTTCCTTTTCCAGCCAGTCCTGCCACCGGGCGGTAACGTCTGGATCCGCCAGGTCGCGCTTGTTGAGTACCTTGATCAGCGGCGTATCGCCCCGCAGGTTGGGAACCAGAGGGTTTTCGCTGCTAAAAGGAATGCGGGCGTCGACGACCTCAATGATAAGGTCCATCTGCGGCATTACTTTTTTGATCTCCTTGCGGGCCTTGTGCATATGCCCGGGAAACCAGTTGATGGCCATGTTGATACTCCAGAATTGGCTGAACGGCGCCATTATGGACGGGAATGACCAAATTTTCACATTTGATTGAAACCGCCGATGCCGCGGCATCCGGGCGGGTGGTTTGAGAAGTATGTACAAAAAGAGGGGATATCGGGGTGAAAGCGGAGGGCATTTTGTTTTAGGGTGGTGGACCTGAACCGAGAAACCAATGATGATCAGCGGTTTGACGTCACCATATTGTGTGGTTACCGCTTAATTTACGGAGAAATTTATGAAGCTTGTAAAACTGTTTGGTATTGCCCTTCTGACCATCGGTCTGGCCGGTCCTGCCATGGCCCAGGATATGAGTCAGCAGGGTGGTGGAGCCCAGGCGCCCCAGGGTGACCAGGTAGATCAACTGGCCGAGCTGGTGGGTCTGAGCGATGACCAGCAGAAAGAGATTCGCGGTATCATCGAAGAGATGCAGGGCGAGATTCAGGGTCTTCAGGCGGAAGCACAGCAACTGCAGCAGGCAATCCAGGCCGAGATCAAGCCGGACTATGACGAAGACACCATCCGCGACAATGCCGAGAAGCTGGGTGACCTGACCGGTGAAATGACCGCACTGTCTACTCTGATGCAGGCCAAGGTCGACGCTGTGTTCACTGAAGAGCAGCGCGCGGAGCTGGACAAGCGCATGAAGCAGATGCAGCAGCAGATGCAACAACAGCGTCAGATGCAGCAGCAAATGCAGTAAGCACCTGACCTGAAAAAAACCGCCACGGTTTCTGGCCGTTGGCGGTTTTTTTGTTTCTAGCCTGCGAGTTGTGGTGCGGGCATGGCGGGTGAAGGCCCTC